>JAAZMF010000167.1 GCA_012798955.1 Bacillota bacterium
CCGAGCCCAGCTTCTTGCAACGCCTTACCCAATAAGAGATGAGTCTCGGTTCCTATGGGTAGTCCCACAGATTTACCTCTTAGATCCTCTACTTGCTCCAAAGGAGAATTCACCTTAGTTACCAGTGCAAACCCTGCCGGGGCCTGACTATAGGCGGCAAAAACCTGCAACTCTCTGCCACCGGCGTAGGAGGTGATGGTGGAGGTGCCCCCCATGACAGCAGCTATATCAAGCTCCCCAGCCGCCATGGCTTCTGTCATCAAATACCCAGCAAGAAATTGTTTGTACTCCACCTCTAAACCTAGATCTGCCAGGGCCTCCTCTAAAAAGCCCTGGTCTTTCATGACTATGCTTGGCACATTTAGTGGCATTGGATTATATGTTACCACCAGTTGTTCCCTGCCTAGAACCACGCCATTGGGCATCATAAGCATGAATGCCATAATCCATAATCCCATCAAGCACCTAAACCGTTTGCTCGTTTTTCTGGTACACA
Source organism: Bacillota bacterium (assembly GCA_012798955.1). GTDB lineage: Bacteria > Bacillota > Limnochordia > DTU087 > DTU087 > JAAZMF01. The sequence continues at coordinate 497 of JAAZMF010000167.1, forward strand.
CGATTCACGATCCCCTTCCCTAATTACCATACTCTTCCCTTAACAACATACCCATGAGTTCTTGGCGAAAAACGTTAAATTCTACACTAGTGCGATCCCGAGGGTATGGAAGACCGATAGGCATGACGCTTTTCACTGTCCCGGGCCTCGGGGAAAGCACCACTATGTGTGTAGAAAGCAAGATTGCTTCATCAAGATCATGGGTCACAGCAACCATGGTCAGCTGTCGCCTCTGCCAGATCCTAAGCAATTCATCTTGCATACGGGTGCGGGTGATGGCGTCAAGCGCTCCCAAAGGCTCATCCAAAAGAAGAACCTGGGGAGAGCCAGCCAAAGCCCTAGCTAAAGCCACCCTTTGGGCCATACCCCCAGAAAGCTCCCGGGGATAGGCATCAGCAAAATCCCCCAAGCCCACGAGGCGAAGCAGATCCATCACGGCATCAACCCCAACGGCACCACGGCCTCGCTCGGGCATGCCCAGACGCACATTGTGGGCCACAGTAGCCCAAGGAAAAAGCCTAGGCTCTTGGAAAATCAAGCCTCTCTCCCAACCCGTGCCTTCTACCAGCCTATCCCCGACTTTAATGTACCCCTCAGTGGGAGCTTCGAGGCCCGCTATCAACCGAAGTAGTGTTGTCTTGCCACAGCCACTCTGTCCCACAACGGTCAGAAAGGCTTCTGCCGGGATGCTCAAATTTACATCGGCCAAAGCTTCCAGGCTATTTTCCCCATTCCCAAACCATTTGCTCAGCCCGCGTATTTCAATGTCAACCAGCGAGCACCTAGATACTCCTGGGGGCATGTGTGTACCTTTAGGCCCAACCTCGTTACTCACCTTACTCGCCTCGCCAGTATAAGAGGTGTTTCTCAAGCACCCTACACCCCCAATCAAAGCATGAACCTAGCAGGCCAATAGCTACGATGCCTATGAAAACCTCATCCATCCGCACTAAAGACCGAGCGGACATGATCATATACCCTAAGCCGCTAAAGGCAGCAAGCATCTCCGCTGCTACTAACGCCCGCCAACTATTAGACAAACCCAGGCGGACACCGGTGACTAGACTAGGTGTAGCCGCTGGCAAAATAAGCTCCCGGAGGTTTTCCCATCGAGAAAATTGCAGTAACCTAGCCACCTCCCGATAATGGGGATCAATCTGAGTGACACCGAGAATAGTATTCATAAAAATTGGAAAAAAGGCCGCATAGACGATCACAGCCAATTTCGTAGCTTCGCCAATCCCCAAAACCAAAATAAACACAGGAATCCAAGCAACCGGTGGTATCTGACGCAAAAATTCCAACGTTGGCAAAGTAAGCTGCCCAAAAGCCGGCAAACTAGCCACTAGGATACCAAAGGGGATCGCGAGGCCCGCGGCAAGACTAAATCCTTGACCTATGCGACGCAAACTGATTCCAATATGCCCCACCAATTCGCCAGTGGACTTCAGCCGCCTTAGGGCAGTTACCAAAGCCGCAGGTGTAGGCAATATGCCACCACCATAGCCACGAATAGCCGTCAACCACCACCAAAGCACCAATAACATCGTCGGCAGTAAGCTGCCCCTTGCAAATCGGAGTCCCCTTTGAGTGATTTTCACCTTGACCAAACCACATACCCACTCCCTATCGTGCCATGAAAACCTACTACAGGATCGCACTAGAGCTTCGATTTAGATCTTCTAATCCCCTGCTGCGAACGGATATCAGTTGAGTAAATCAGCAAATGTAGGCCAAATGGCAAATCATTAGCAGGAATCGAGACTAACGTAAAGAAACCTTGATCACACCATACATTGCTGTACCCCACGACTGGGGGCTAGTTGATGATTGCCTCAGGGGGCTGGAAAATGTCTAAAGATGCCGAGAAAACTGTACTATCTCTACCAGAGGTAAAAGCGTGTCGCATTTTTTACCAAGGCGATGAGCTTGAACAGATCTATGTGTCAGCTGATATATCCGCCACGTCCCCAACAGAGCGCCTTCAATCTATAAAATCCTTGGTTCGCTCCATAGTCGGTGTTCTGGCTTTGGAGCACGATTGGAATATTGACTATCGTAAGGTCAAAATAGTCGACTCCTTAGAGACTGAGCCAAGTAGTTCGTCCTTGGAACCTGTTGAGCAACCAAATAGCCGAATCCGAATAATGGCGGCATACATAAGATATCTCCCCGAGCCCAAAGTTTCCGTGGAACTAGGGCTCAATGACTCAACCTACGCAGGACATGCCCCATATAATGCGGCAGAACCCGCCCGCTCTGCAGTGGAAGCTTTCCTAGAAGCCTTTAACCCCATGGACCTAGGTCAAGCTAGTCTGATCTTTGTTAATCAGCTACCAGAATCCTTATCTCACAGCCGTCTAGTAATAGTAAAGCTTCGCCTTATCGATGCTAACAACCAGGAAACGGAACTGCTAGGTATCGCAGAATCTAAGCAGGATCTAATGCTTTGTACTGTAAGGGCCTGCTTAAGTGCACTTAATCGTAAGATCGCATGGTACAGATAGTGATAGGAATAGTTGCCCGGCCGAACCGAACCTAATATACCTGACTGAACCGGACCCATTATGCTTTAACGTGGGGAGGGTTCATTTATGAAGCGTGTAATGGCGATCATCTTCACCCTGGCACTGACCTTAGGTCACGCCATAGTCGCCCTAGCAGACACAGCTCGTCTCAGAGGATAGGGCCGAACCTCAAACACACTAATAAACAGGCCGGGCACTTTTTTATAGGAGGGCTAATATGCGGCGCGCGTCATTATTCCAGATATACCTTTTCATGACCGGTATTGCCGCCTGCGTGGCCACGTATTGGCTAGGTGTTGGAACAAAGAACTTTTTCACCATCGATGCTTTGTTTTTTATCGGACTTTTGTGGGCCAATAACCGCCGCTCTGTAGAAACGGACTCCGGTGTCTTTTCATTGAATTTTCCCCTAATCATGCCTGTTATGGCCTTCCACGGTCCTTTAGTAGGAGCCTTGGTCGCCGCCATCGGTATTATTGACAGTGAAGAGCTTAGAGATCCCATAGGAATTATCATCTACAATAGGGGTAGCATCGCCCTCAGTGCATTAACTAGCGGTATAGTGTTTAACACCGTTTTGAATGGCCAAGGTTTTACTTTGGCCGTGCTTCTATCCGCCCTTGCCTATTTGGTAGTCAATAATTTCTTTTTCATAAGCGCCAAAGTCGTAAAAGGCTTAACAACACACTCGATCTTGCACGACGGCTTCCTATATGATGTTTTGGAAAACCTAAAAACCCTGATTCCCTCCACCGCCTTGGGAGCAGTTTTTTATTACACCTATGTATACTTTTCTGTATACGGATTGGTGGTTTCCTATTTGGTGCTTCTGGCTTTGCGCTCACAGACTCTATTCGGACTGATTGATACTACATACCGTCTCGCATTTATCAAGTCGCTACTTAGGGCGGTCTGGGCCAAAGACCCAGAGCTTATGGAGCACATGGAGCGGGTGGCTTTTCTTAGCAGAGAATTAGCCCGACAATATGGTTACTCGCTGCTCAAGCAGCGAGCCCTAGATGAGGCCTGCTATTTCCATGATATTGGCAAACTAGAGATCCAAGATGATATTCTCAAGTACCCCGGTCGCCTTACCCAGCGGCAGTATGAAACCATTAAATCCCACCCTGAACGAGGGGCCCGATTTATTCAGGATATTCCTATTCCCCTCCTCAATCGTAAAATCATTGAGAATATAGTGCTCTACCATCATGAACGCTGGGATGGCACTGGATATCCCAAGGGGCTAAAAAAGGAAGAGATACCACTTGAAGCTCGGATTGTGGCAGTAGCTGATACCTGGGATGCCATGACTAGCAAGCGCTGTTATAAAGAGGCCAAGAGTATCCCAGATGCTATCGAGGAGCTAAAGCGGGTACGGGGTACGCAGCTAGATCCCGACGTTGTCGATGTCTACTTGACTATCCTTGACTCTGTACTCGAAAAGGAGAAGCTACAGGCTAGTGCAACACCATAAATCGAGACCACCCTTCCACCATGTCTACCTAGTCATCCGGTAGCCTGCGTATCTATCTGACCTCCCAGTAACATGAGGACACCCAGATTAGCTAAGCGTATCCCCACTAAAGCTATACCAAACCACAATCCCTAGCCATAAAGGCTTTAGAGGGGGAACCTCAGGGCCAAGCAATTCCCCGTTCCTTTAGAAAACGCTCTACTTCCTGTCTTGTAGGGATAGCCGATTGCGCGCCTAACCTAGTTACAGCTAAAGCACCGACTGCATTGGCAAAATCCACAGCCTGCCGCAAAGCATAGCCCTCAGCTAAAGCCACAGCCAACCCGCCGGCAAAGGAATCCCCGGCGGCTGTCGTATCTTCAACTGGAACTTTGTGGGCGGGAATATGCTCGACCCCCTTTTCGGTGGCCATGACTACCCCCGCCCCACCTAATTTCACCAAGACATTGGGAATACCCCACCCCAGCAGTTTAGCTGCTATGCCTTTGGCATCATGCAAATCATGCAATGTCTCCCCGGCCAGAACCTGAGCTTCATGCTCATTGGGGGTGATAATATCAACCATACTCAGCAAATCCGGCGTCAAGGGTCGGGCGGGGCCTGGATCCAAAATGACAGGCACACCCGCCTTCTTGGCTACTCGAATTACCAGCTCCACCGTCTCCAAAGGTATCTCCAGCTGCAATAGTACTACTTGCGCCGTCTCCAAAATCGACCTAGCCGCCTCTACATCCCTTGGCAAGACATTGTCATTGGCCCCCGGAACAACCACAATGCTGTTCTCCCCATGGTCATCTACTACGATAATGGCAACCCCGGTGGCCGTTTCAACAGTGATATTCACAAAGGTCGTATCGATACCATTATCGTCAAGATTTTTGAGAAGCTGCTTTCCAAAAATATCATCGCCTACCCGCCCGACAAGTTTGACATGGCCTCCGGCCCGGGCAACGGCCACAGCTTGGTTTGCCCCTTTGCCCCCGGGAACCATGTGGAAATCCGAGCCTAAAAGGGTTTCGCCTCCCAAAGGCATGCGCTTGGTCCTTGCCACAAGATCCATATTAATGCTACCGACAACTGCAATATGTCCTACTGCCAAGGGTGTCACCTCTCAATCAACATTCTCAATCATTTATCCAGTGCCTATATGGCACAAACTAGGGCTATTCGCCAACGGAAAGCTGTACACTTGCTAGACGCTGGCGACTCAAATTCACATATTCCTCCACTATCTCGTAGCCGACATAGCGCCGGTTTAAGTTCATAGCGGCTAGGCAAGTGGTGCCGCTGCCACAAAAAGGATCTAACACCACCTCATCATGGAAGGTATATAGCTGAATCAATCTATAGGGCAGTTCCTGGGGAAATGGTGCCGGATGGCCGATTTTACGGGCTGATTCTGCAGGGAATTCCCAAACGCTCCGGGTGAACTCCAAGAATTCATCTCGCTCCATGGTACTAACCTTGTCTTGCCTATCCCTACCGAAGGGCCCTTTGCTAAAAACCAGGATATATTCATGGACATCTCGCAAGGTTGGATTGGAGGCCGACATCCAGCTTCCCCACGCTGTTGAACCACCGGCACTGGCCCCCTTATTCCAGATAATCTCACCCCGCATCCGAAACCCGATCTCAATCATATCATTGATTATAAAAGCGTGGAGAGGAATATAAGGCCTGCGGCCAATATTAGCCACGTTTACGCAAGCTCTCCCACCAGGCACCAAAACCCTATAGGTCTCAGTAAAGACGGAGCGGAGCAAATCTCTATATTCACCTAATGACAAATCTCCATCATAGTCCTTGCCCACGTTATAGGGGGGCGATGTTACCATTAAATGTATGCTATTGTCGGGCAAATCTCCCATGTCTCTAGCATCTTGGTGAAAAATGCGATTCACACAGGACGAAGGTAGCTCATTTACAGATAGGTCCTCCAGAACTACTTCCTGTAAATTATCATATAGTTTGCTATCATAGAAAGCCGATGAATCGTGGTTTTCTCGTTTGCTTACCCCAAATGAGCGGGTCGCTGTACCCCTGGAAATTGATGGGGTTCTGCCTACGTCGTACTTTGCCATGGTATTTCACTAAACCTCCATTTCAACCTTCTGCCTACTGGCAATATCTAGACTAGAGAGATTCGGTATCTCGTATTTATTGCCATCGGCATCTTGGATAACCACATGGGTATCTGAGAACCAACGAATATCGGCCCGACGGTTCCGCACCTCAAATTGGCGAGGTCCCCGATCAGTCTCTACTCGCCATATAAGTAAGCTCAATTGGTCTTTGATTTCGTAGATCTTTAGAATTCTAGGAAGGAAATACCCCTGTTCCAGCTCCCTTTCTACAACAAATAGACTTGCCTCATCCATCTCCTTGTAGTCCTGCATCATCCCCAAGTAACGGCCTTTCTCGTCTGCGATGATAAGTATTGCTTCTGGGGCCGTGAGGGGAAATGCTCTCTGAATGTCGAGCGGTCCCGACACCTCACCATTAACTTCCATATACAGATGCTGCCAGCTATCTTTCCAAAATCTGGTTTCTCGAGAAATAAACATCCCAGATTGTCCCGCTTTCATCTTAGTGTTGCCCCCGCTTTCATGGATGCACAAGGCTAGTACATCACCATATTACTGCCTAATTCAGACTGCATCCTTACTAACCTAGCAAAGACCCCATCCATTGCCATGAGTTCCTCGTGGCTACCCTGCTCCACGATAATACCTCTCTCCAAGACCAGGATCCGATCAGCATTTTTTAGTGTAGACAGGCGATGGGCAATAGCAATAGTAGTCCTATCTTCTATAAGACGCTCAATGGCTTCTTGGATGAGCTTCTCTGTTTCTGTATCCACTGCGGAAGTAGCCTCGTCTAGAATCAGTATCCGTGGGTTTTTTAGAATAGCCCTTGCGATAGCTATTCTTTGCTTCTGGCCACCGGAAAGCCGCAATCCCCGTTCACCTGTATGGGTATCGTATTTATCGGCGAAATCCATGATAAAATCGTGGGCATTGGCGGCTTGGGCTGCATGTATTATGCTCTCTTTGGAGGCATGGGGCATGCCATATGCGATATTGTCGGCAATACTTCCATGAAATAGCAGCGGCTCCTGTAAAACGACACCTATCTGGCTTCTGAGAAACTGTAAGTCCAAATCCTTTACATCGTATCCATCCAGAAGAATCCGGCCCGCGGTAGGCTCGTACAAACGGGGTATGAGACTGGCCATAGTTGTTTTCCCAGAGCCACTAGCTCCCACCAAACCAATCATCTCACCAGGCTCAATCTTGACATTGATGCCTGTTAGTACCTGTTCTGAGTTATCGTAGGAGAAGTACACATCCTTGAATTCAATAGCTCCTTGTAGTTCAGAGGGGGTCGACTTCAAAAGCTGGGATTGATCATTTTCAGCGGGGGTATCGAGGATCTCAAAGATGCGTTCCGCCGCGGTGGCCGCCTGCTGTACCACATCACTAAATGCACTCAAGCTGCGCAACGGGTTATAGAATTGATTCAAGTAGTAAAGAAACGCCACCAGATCTCCTACAGTCAAGGATCCATCAGTGATGACCAAGTATCCGCCATACCCCCAAACAATAAGCGTGCCTAATGCGGTGGCAAAAGTGAGGAATGGCATGAATATGCTGCGAAAACCCGCGGCCTCTAAATGACGGCCCAAGAGTTGATCACTTCTACTATCGAATTTCTTGATCTCTCGCTCTTCTTGTACAAAGGACTTGACGACCTGAATCCCTGGAATGGCGTCGGCTAATACAGAATTCATCAAGGCCCGGCGAACCCAGATGCGACGATATGTGCCATGAATTTTCTGGGAGAAAACCCTAGTCCCAACAATTATCAAGGGCATAGGGACTAGAGTCATTGCTGCTAGGCGCCAGTCATAGCGAAACATGATAATCGCAACGCCAACACACATAACTATCTCGTAAAGTAAATTCTGAGAGCTTTGTACGATGAAGTTCTGCAAATTCTGTGTGTCATTGGTAACCCGGGACATGATGGCACCGGTGCGCACTGAGTCGTAAAATTCCATTCCCAAATGCTGTAAGTGACCAAATAGATCACTGCGCATGTCCCTAACGATATGCTGTCCTAGCCAAGCGATCAGATAAGTTCTAGTCCCAGATATCAGTGCATTGGCCAAGTGAGCTAACCCTAAGAAAACTACCATAAGCTTAAGCCCTGCCAGATCCTTTTGGATTAATACCTCATCCACCAACTTCCCTGTCAGATAGGGCTGAACCATAGATAGAGCCCCATTGACGATAAGAAGCAGGGTTGAGACCATGGCTACGATCCAATAAGGTTTCAGGTACTGGAAAACCCTACGGATAAGCTTACGTTTTTGTAGGCACTGCATACACACTTGGCGGCGCATCACTCCGCCGCATTGGGGGCAGCGATGGCTTTCCTTTTCCAGACGACGCCTTTGGATTAATCTGGTTCTGGTGGCAGCCTTTTCAAAATGTGGAGCTCTCCCCAGGCTATCGATGATCATCTCCATGTCTTCGACAGCTTGCTCTACTTCCATGGAACAGCGGCGGGAGAATCGTGCCCACAATAGCTTCTCATCGGTAGTTAATGCGTAAAGTACGCCATTTCCTACCAGGTGCACAACCTCCAGGGAGCTAAGCGTCGCTAGACCAATCTCCGCTACTACGCTATGGTCATCCGCCTCAATATTTAAAAGACGATGATTGGTCAGTACCACCCATACCGACGCATATTCGCCTTCAATTGTCATGTCAACTTGGAAGGCGTAAAGGACTTCTTCTTTAGGTGCGAGGATAAATCGTAACGCCGTGGCCGCCTCTTTCTTGAGCTGGGCTTGACCCCGTCGTTCCAAATGCTCTAGGTCCCATGGTTCCTTTATCGCCAAAGCCTTAGAACCCTCCTTTACTCCCCATGTATTCCCTTATGTAAAATAGTGGTTCTCCCTTTGCACAACCTTCGCTGCCCAATAGGCAAAGCCTGCACAACATGGTATTATCGCCACAAATAGACAAAACCGTGGGTACATTACCCACGGTTGACTTAAATGGTTGCGGGGGCCGGATTTGAACCGACAACCTTCGGATTATGAGCCCGACGAGCTACCAGACTGCTCCACCCCGCGCCGTATGTCTACATCGCCTGCAAATTGTATTATATCATATTGAGCCCTCATGTCAAGGTCACCCGGTGACATCGCCAAGCCATGGCCCTCAAACGCCCCTAGAGTCCGAAAACCAACATCTCTCACTTCTGGCGTTGACCTTGCCTGCATCCAAGCTATTCTAGCATAGCAAGACCGTCCTGGTCAAACACTATGGATGGTCCAACAGGAGGTGACATACATGGGCACAGGCCAAAAACGAAATGTACCGGTTAATCCCGCCGCATACCAGGCGCTCGACCAGCTAAAATACGAGACTGCTAACGAGCTAGGGATCCAGGTCCCAGCAACTGATTACTGGGGCGAACTACCTTCCCGCCAGTGTGGCGCTGTTGGTGGTAACATGGTCCGCAAGATGATTGCTGCCGCGGAGCAGTCGTTAATCGAGCAGACCATATCCGGGGTGCGCCAAGGCTTCCAGCAGGGGCTAACAACCACTCCAGATCCCAGTAAAGTAAACGTAACTCCTGCCAACTAACATACTCCAATCACATCCAGGCAGGGGTTCCCTCGGGGCGGGCTCAAAAAGGGCCCGCCTCCTTCTACCCGATACACACTTCCTGCCAATCGCCTATCTTGTCACAAGTCACCTGCGAAATTGGGTGGGAGTCTGCCCCTCCATCTTCTTGAACACCTTGGTGAAATAGCTAGGATCTTGATAACCTACCAACGCAGCTATCCTCGATATGGTCCAATCTGTCTCCAGAAGTAGCCGTTTGGCCTCATCCATGCGCACAATAGTCAAATAGTTTACGAAAGTGAGGCCTAGCTCCTCCCTAAATAGACGGGAGAGATAGTAGGGGCTAAAATGTACAGCTTGTGCCACATCCTCCAATGTCAATTCTTCCCGGAAATGCTCTTTAATATGATCAACAGCCCTCTGCACAGCGGGTAGATTCCTTGTTTCCCGTGTAGCATAGGCCTCATTCATAAAGACTTCTAAGACCTTGATGATCCAGGCGCAAATCTCCTCGATCTGCTCCAGAGTCGCCAGTTCCTGAACATAGGTAAAATTGAGACCTAACAAGCGCTGTAACCTACCACCACTTTCCACGGTAGCCCTGGATAACACTACACTCAGTTCCAACAAACGAGCTTTCAGGACTTCCGGTTTCCCTGCGGAGTTAAACAAAATATCCCCCAGTATTTGGTTGAGTATCTCCTTGGCTCCCGTCCGATCCCCAAGCCGTACCCTTCCCAATAGCTCTTTTTCCTTTTCCAAGGGATAAGCGGCAGAGGGCATCCCGCTGCAATGTACGGTTTGTTTTCTCTCTATGATATCCTCCGCTAGACGAGCTTGCTGAGTATAAATATCCCGCTGTTCGCTTAGAGAGGTGTTATTCCAAGTGCTGATATGCATCGCAACTGCAAACAGCAGATCGGCGGCGGCTCGGATCTCCCCCGGTTTCCTCGAAGCTATGTTTTCCGTGGCTTTTAGTACAGCGTTGAGATCCAGCTGGTAAAGCTCTGCTATTTCCGCCATTTCTTGCTCAACTAATTCATCCACTGGCCACATCACAACTTGCCCCGCGATAATTCCACCTATCTGGCGCTGCTCGCAGCAAACTAAAGGGGCGCCCCAGACCACTAGCCCTACAGGACAGCGGTGAATGTAACCTTCACCTAATAGCATGGACTGCCTACCCACATCCAACAAGCAATTTTGGCACATGGCTTTTCCTCGCTGGTTGCCTTGAACCAAAGCACAAAGCTCAGCCAAAGGGTGGGCTCCACTAAGTACCACATCCCCTGCCTCGCCAAAGATAGCTGTATATACGTCATGCACTTGGGCATAAGCATTGATCAAACGTTGCGCTTCCTTAAAGTCAATTGCACTAGCCAATAAGCATTCTTCTCTGGAGATATTGGCCGCCACCCCCCCATCTTCACCCCCTCCCATTGTCCCATCCCACCCAGGTTATATGCCCCCGTACCTGCGCCCCATCCGTCTTAGGATATTGATCTGGGTGCGAGTCAGTTGCTCACATTCCCCTAGAACAATCATCAGATCTTCTTGTTTTTTGGGATCCAGTTGCTCCTGGGATTCCTCCAAAAGCTGTAATTGCAGCGCTAGATGCTCCAGCAAGCGCCAAATCATATCTTCAGGCTTCAATGGCTTCGCCCTTTCCATCCCTTATCACATTACCCAAAACCCCTTCTATTCTTAGCAACCGCTCCTTGAGGCCTAGCCCCCCTGAGTAACCACCCAGTCCGTTCTTGGCCAATACTCTATGACAAGGGACTACTATAGAAATGGGGTTACGACCATTAGCTTGCCCAACGGCCCTAGCGGAAAGTGGATTCCCCAAATCCGCCGCTATATCCTGATAGGTCCGGGTACTACCCCACGGTATTGCCTGGAGTGCTTGCCAAACTTGCCTCTGAAAATCAGTTCCCAAAAGTCGTATGGGCAAATAAAACTGCCGCCGAGTGCCGGCTAAGTACTCCTCTAGTTGCCCCCAGATCTCAGCACCTAGCCTTACCCTGCGGATAGCTAGAGTTAGATTCTGTCGGACGGCAAAATCCGCTATATCCCTAGGTATTACGTCCCCAACCAAGCCCTCCTGTGGATGTTCAGGGGGAAGCTTCAAATAGCA
>JAAZMF010000168.1 GCA_012798955.1 Bacillota bacterium
TCATGACTTCTTTGACCGGGCACACAACTTTGCCGGCTTTGATGTAATGACCACCCTTTACTACCCCTGAGAAATCACCGCTGACACGGTCCACATTCCCGGAGAACCTGTTCACTAATAGGCCCTTGGAACACATGCCAATCATATCGTCAAGTGAATGCTGCCCAGGAGCGATTATGAAGTTAGTTGTAGAGATCGTCGGTATGGTGTAATCTTGGCCTGCAGCCCGCCCGTTGGAGGCTAACCCATCTTTCCGGGCCGTGTAGCAATTGTAAAGGTAGTGATTGAGCACACCCTCGTCTACAACCTGCAGGGTTATGGGAGAAACCCCCTCACGGTCAAAGGAAGTGGAGCCTGCTGCTCCAGGTATTCTGGGATCATCCGTTACAGACATGAGGGGTGACATGACCGCAGAGCCTAGTTGATTCGCCCATTTTGATCTACCGCTTTGGATGTTCTGGGCATCACAGGCAAAAGATATTGGATCAGCCACTAGCTCTAGGGCGGCAGAGGGAGCGATGATTACATCGCCTTTGAAGCTAGGCACGGTAGTAGCTCCTAGGGAGGAGATAACTTTCTTTGCTAGCCTGATTCCGGTCGCTGCAGCATCGATTTCGTCTTGCTGGCATTTGATGGCAATCTCAGCATCGAAGGACGAGACCTCATCACCGTCTCTAGCGAACCCAGCCCCAATGCAGGTGAAAATGGAGCTCTTTTCTTGTAGTCGAATGCCCTTGGAGTTGACAATTGTCTTCTCCAAGATTTCCACGGCATACTGGGCAGAGTCCAGTGTGACTCTGGGATCAAAGCTATGGGCTGTATCCACAAGGAGTGCCCCTTGCTTAACCACATCCTGAAGGCCTATGGCTTCGGCAGTTTTGTCATATATGCCGGAGACTGATTCCACTGCCGATGGTTCTGGCATCCAGTGATAGGGATCCTCCGGAGATGCCTGGGCAATAGCTATCGCCGTAGCCAATGTGCTATGGAGGGAGCGGGAAGAGAGTACGTTGGTGGCGGCAAAACCCTGCCTTACGCCCTTGGTGCCACCAAGATGCACACGTATGCCAATACCCTCATAATTATCGCCTTTTGGTACCTGCAGGTCGTTTTTCTCGAATACTGCTCCAAGTGTCCTGGACTTAACATAAAACACTTCCGCATCTTTAGCACCCATCCTAAGGGCCCGCTCAATGAGATCGTTACAAAGCTCTAGGTTGTTCAACTTATTCCCTCCCTTAATCATGGTGACCTCCGATACTGACAGTACAACGGAGATAAGGACCGCCGCTATCCACCTTAGCAAGCTGGAACTTGCCACAGTGTCCTGCGCCCATCTCCATGGCAAAGTCTGATGATACTGCATCGACGCTTTTTAGGACATCAAAGGCCTGACCGGAGATGGTGATCCCTTTGACCATCTCTCCAACCTTTCCGCTGGTGATGCGGTAGGCCTCTCGGACGCCGAACATGAACTCTGCCGTAGCATCAGCTTGACCACCCTGTCCTAGACCCTTGAGGACGAAACCATCGTCTACCCCTTGAATCATCTGATCTAGGTTATCTTCACCGGGCAGGACAAAGGTATTAGTCATCCTAATTAGGGGCTCGTCTTGGTAGGTAAATGCCCGCGCGTTGCCACAGGGTTCAGTATCAAAAATGGCAGCTGATTCCCGAGAATGCAGATAGGCCCGAAGTATGCCTTGTTCGATGATAGTTGTCCTTTGCCCGGGTACCCCCTCATCATCAACGAGGACCATTCCCACAGCGCCATTTACATGCCCATCATCTACCATGGTTACTAGGTTAGAAGCCACTTGTTCGCCAATCTTATCTCTAACAATGGAACCGCTGAGCACAAAATCGGCTTCCACAGTATGGCCGATGGCCTCGTGGGCCAAAATGCCAACAAGCTCCGGGTCCAGTATCACAGTGTATTGTCCACCTTTGGCATACGTGGCATCAAGTTTCTGGAGAGCAAGGTCCACAGCACTATCCACGAGAACGTCAAGATCGGCTCTTCGCAGAAGATCTACCCATGAACCAGTTACTCCTGCAGACTTAAGGGCCATCTCCAACTGATCATCTCGGGCCACGGTGGCAATAACGTGGATACTGGGTTTGTTGTCAAGAATGTGGGCATTCGCCCCATGGGAATTGACGATGAATTTCTCATCTTCATACTGTGTGTACATGGCAATACTGCCAGTTACCAGGGGGGAGCGCTCTCGAATACGCTCTTCTGCTGCCAAGATAGTACGGATTTTCTCGGCGATATCCGGTTCTTCGGCCTTATCGTAGTAGACAAATTCTCCTTGCGCCGGTGCTGCCGGGGCAAGCTTCACCTTTTCCTTGCGGAGCGGGGCCCCGGCTCTAGCTGCCTCTTCGGCTTCAAGAAGGGCTTTGCGAAGGCCAGCTTCGGTCACGTCATTAGTGGAGACAAATCCCCAGCCGCCGTCAACTAGTACGCGCACCCCAGCTCCTGAAAGAGTCCTGTGCTCGACCCTGGTGAGAGCACCATTGCGAGCCTCGATAACACATTGGATCCGATTATGAAATCTGATCTCTGCGTATCCTTCGCAGCCTCGGATGGCAGTCTTGAGCAATTCTAGCATGCCATATCCTCCTTGCATTCGTTGCCGTATGATCGTGCAGAATAATGCAAAATGCCCCAGGCGCCAAAAATGGTTCCTGGGGCATAGCTCTCTTAGCTAATTTGGCCCAACTTATCTCGTATTTGCGTTGTACGATGGCAAGCTGCTTGATGGGTGCCTTCGTATAGCACAAGCTCGGGCTCCACCTCTCGGCAGATATCAATGGCATAGGGGCATCTAGGATGCAACCTGCAACCAGAAGGTGGGTTTACTGGGCTGGGGATCTCCCCTTGTAGCAACTGACTGAACCCGCGGTGTCTTGGATCGGGTACGAATACAGCGCCAATTAAGGCTGAGGTATAAGGATGCCGGGGGGCACCGATTACCTCTTCCGCTGTGCCTAGTTCAACCATTTTTCCTAGATACATTACGGCTATTCTGTCACAGATATGTCTAGCTGTTGCTAAGTCGTGGGTGATATACACGAATGTTACGCCTTTGGATCTAGACAAATTGAGCATCAGATTGAGGACTTCACCTCTAATAGATACGTCAAGCATAGACACCGGCTCATCGGCTACGATGAAATCTGGGTCTAAAGCTAAGGCCCGGGCCACAGCTACTCTTTGGCGCTGTCCACCGGAAAGCTCATGGGGGTATCTAGTCATATACTCTTCTGGAGGCATCATCTCAACGTCGCAGAGTACCTCCGCAACCACCTCACGGGCTTCATGCACTGTCCTAAAGAGCCCCTGAATTCGCAAAGGCTCCGAAATAATCGTTTGGACATCCATGCGAGGGTTCATGGATTCATAGGGATCTTGGAAAATCACCTGCATTTTACGGCGTAAGTCTTTCATTTGCTCAGGGGTTTTGCCCATTATGTCAGTGCCCTCGAATACGGCACTGCCACTAGTGGCGTCTGTTAGTCTTAGGATACTACGAGCTAAAGTGGTCTTGCCACAACCAGACTCACCGACAACGCCTAGGATTTCCCCCTTGTAGACCTCAAAGGATACATCATCCACTGCCCTGAGCACAGGTTGCTCCTTGCTTCTTAAGGATTTTATGAGTCCCATGCGGACAGGGAAGTGTTTGACGAGATTGTTAACCTCCAATATGACTTCTTTGCTTGATTCTTGTGTAGCACGAGTACTAACAGATTCCCAGATCTTTTTCCCCTGCAGTACCATCTCTGCCTTATGGCATGCTACCACACGTCCTGTGTCATCAACTGGGCGGACGTGGGGTTCCACTTCCATACACATCTCATCTGCCAATGGGCAGCGAGGGTGGAATCTACAGCCCGAAGGAGGGGCAAGCAAGTTAGGTGGAAAGCCTGGTAAAGACCTAACTTCCGACCGTTCTGCCTTGATATTGGGGAAAGAGCCTAAAAGGCCGAGGGAATAGGGGTGTGCCGGGTTAGTGTATACGTCCATCACACTGCCGTATTCCGCGATTTTACCAGCGTACATGATTGCCACCGAGTCACATGTTTGCGCAATCACCGACAAATCATGGGTGATGAGCATCATGGACAGCCCTAAGCGCTCCCTCAAATCACCCATAGCCTTTAGGATTTGAGCTTGTACCATCACGTCTAGGGCAGTGGTCGGTTCATCTGCAATGATCAGATCCGGGTGGCAGGCCAAAGACATAGCGATTATGGAGCGTTGCTTCATGCCTCCACTAAATTCATGGGGGTATTCTGAATAGCGCTGTGGGTTAATGCCAACTAAGGCCAAGAGGTCCTTAGCTCGTTCCATTGCCTCTTGGCGAGATATATTCTCATGGCTTAACATCGCCTCGACTATTTGGTCGCCTACCCTGTGAACAGGGTTAAGGGAATTCATCGCACCTTGAAACACCATAGATATGCGTTTCCATCTAATCTCTTTGCGGAACTGTTCTTCTGACATCTTTAATAGATCGTGCCCGTCCATGAACACACTACCGCCATGATATGCACCATTGGATGGTAGCAGACGCAAGAGGGCCGATGCCATACTGGATTTACCACAACCGGATTCCCCGGCAATGCCAAGGGCCTTGCCACGCTCGATTTCGAAGCTTACGGAATCGACCGCCCGGACATGGCCCCTGAGGGTCCGGTAGTACATTCTAAGGTCTTTTACTTCTAGTAGGGCCATGATTACGATCTCTCCCTATATCGTGGATTGAGAATCTCGTTAACAGCGTTGCCGATAAATACAAAGGCCAAACTCAATAGAGTAAGGGCGAGGCCCGGAGGTAGTAGCCACCACCATGCCATTTTGGTGAATCCGCCAAATTGCCTTGAGTTCTGCAAAATCCTACCCCAGGTGGGTACCCGTGGGTCTCCTAGTCCTAAGAAGCTCAAGGAAGCCTCAGTTAAGATGGCGCTGGGGATTCTAAGCACTAGATTGGCAAATATCAGAGGCATGGTATTGGGCAAAATGTGGGATACCATGATATAACCGCTAGATGCCCCTGATGCCTTGGCTGACTCTACAAAGGTTCGCTCCTTCAAGGAGAGGGTTTGGGATCTCACGATCCTAGCGATACCCATCCAGGAGAAGAGGGCCAGCAAGATGACTACGTTTACCACGCTCTTGCCAAATAGCGCACCAAGAATGATCAGGATCGGCATGGTGGGAACAGCTAGCAATACATCGACTATCCTCATGAGTACTTCGTCTACTATTCCGCCCATATAGCCAGCAATCATACCCACCGATGTTCCGATGAGAACAGCAATGAATGCGGCAGACAGACCAATGGCTAAGGCAATGCGGGTACCATATACGAGTTGGGACCAGATGTCTGAACCCATATGATCTACACCCAGCACCCCATGGAGCATACCTAGCACGCCAAATTCCACAGGCTTGACTTCAATGGCCACGGGACCATTGGGGGATTCGGCATTAAAGCTAAGGCGTAACTGGTAGTCTCCTTGCTCAGCAAATACCACGTCGGTGGGCTCATCGAAAAACGAGATCCCTAAGCGACGCTTCAAATCTAGATCCCTTGCATCAGCCAATGCCGTGGCATGGCGA
>JAAZMF010000169.1 GCA_012798955.1 Bacillota bacterium
TTCCATATTCGTCGGTAGTGGGAAAAGCTCCTGCCTAGGGGGAGGTTATCACCCCTTTGCTTCTTGCATATCTTCTTGAAGAAGGGCAAAGTGGGGTCGATAGATTTGCTAGTAGTAGTAGTCAAGCGTAGGGTGATCGTAACCATGGGCCTATGTTTGGTGTGGCTAGGCGTATTTGGTATAGTTCTAGCCAATTTACTGCCCGATGGCAAGTTGGTGGTGATTGATCCTGGACATGGTGGCATTGATGGTGGCACCAGCAATCGAGGCATCTTGGAGAAGAACATCAATTTACGGATGGGTCACATCCTCAGACAGGTTCTGGAAAATAACCACTACCGGGTGATCATGACTAGAACAGATGATAGTGATGTCACCAATTTTGTGCCACCGGGGGGTAGTCGCTATCAACGGGATCTAAGAGGACGAGTAAGGCTAGTGGGGCGGGTGCAGCCTTGCAGTCTAATTAGTATCCATGTCAACTGGCATCAAGAGACTTGGCGTAGTGGTGCCATCGTCTACTATCAGGAAGGCGAGACATCGGGCCGGCTTTTGGCTGAGTTGATTCAAAAGGAATTGAATACTATTCAGAAGACCCAGCGGCAGGTGCGCTCCGCCAATTTCTACGTGCTCCGGAATACCAATGCTCCAGCAGTGTTAATTGAGTTAGGCTTTATTTCCAATCCTGAGGATCTTAAGGCGATGCAAGATGACACATGGCTTACACGGCAAGCAGAGGCCATTATGGTGGGACTTGAGATATTCCTGCAACAAACCCGGTGTCTGCCCCAAGAGGCAGGCGGGCAATCCAAAGCCAAAACCCGGCTTTAGTTGCCGGGTTTGAGCATGTAGAGAAGTCCTAGCTAGTTTGCATTATACATTACGAAGGTCTCGACTTTTCCTTGAGAGGTTCCATCTAGAGAGCATCCCCCCTTATGTCTGTCCCCGGGGCAAGATAGGAGTGGGAGCCAGGTACACTTTATTAGCGATACTGAACCTATCTGGGGACTAAAGTGCTTTGCTTACTTACTAGGATATCGACCATATGTGGCAAAACTGTGACAGTGTCTTGAAGAAATAGGGAAATTCATGATCTGGCGATTAGTAACTTCGCCTGTGGGAGGACTTCTAGCCTCTTTCGGGTAATATCTCGAATAGCATATGTTCCGCAGCTAGAAACATGGGCGCTATGATTTGCTAGGCAACAGGGGAGAAAGGGGTTGTCGCTTGAATGTGATCAATGTACACAGATTAGATCAGCTTGAGACCAAGATACTCACCCACCTGCAGCAGGATGGGCGAAGCTCCTATACGGCCTTGGCTGAGCTTTGCGATGTTGCTGAAGGAACCATTCGCAAACGCCTACGGCGCCTTGAGAGCAAAGGCGTTGTTCGGATTGTGGGTGTGACAGACCCAACTAGAACCGGTATGGGCACTGTGGCCGTGGTGTGGCTACGGGCAGAGCGGGGTAGACTAACAGAGGTGGTTTCCCAGATTACGGCCCTTCACCATGCCCATTATGTAGCATACACCACCGGTGCCTCGGATATTTTGGCTATTGTCACCTTGTCTTCCAAGGATGAATTGGTGCGATTTCTCACCAACGATCTTGGTTCCATCGGGGGTCTGACAGAGGTGGAGACTTCCATGGTCTTAAAGACCTGTAAGCAAGCCTACGCGTGGGCACCATGGCCGACGAGTGGCAGTGAATTACACCCGGGCAAAGGTGGGGCTTGGCAGCCTGATTCAGTGGATCTGCAGATTATTGATTATCTCCAGAAAGATGGTCGCGTGACCTTCGTAACTATAGCTGAGGCTCTAGGGATTACAGAAAGCACCGTTCGGCGCCGGGTAACGGCGATTCTAGATAGTGGTATCATGCAGGTGGCAGCGATTATTAGCCCCGCCCGAGTGGGATTCACCACTGTGGCCATGATCGGCATCAAAGTAGAAAGGTCTAGGCTCAATCAAGTGGTCAAAGAACTAAGTGATATGACCTGCGTTAGGTACCTAGCTCTATCTACAGGTAAATACGATCTGATTATAGAGGTGGTCCAGGAATCTAACGAGAGCTTGCTAGATTTTCTAGTGGGGCGATTAGAGGATATACCTGGCATTGTGAGGACAGACACCCATTTACTATTGAAGCTGTCAAAGGAAACTTTTGATTGGGGCGTAGCTCAAGGAGTATAGATCTAAGGCTATGGGACTAAGTTTGCCATTGACGCAGGCTCTAGCGGCATTGGCTGAGCCCAAAAAGTGGATGTTCTCTGTAAGCAGCTGTAGCCTGGATCTATGGGAGGGTTCGATTTGCACAAAGGGCAATGGGTGGATGTAATCAAGCAAGCTATACCGGGGCTAGCAATGTTGTTAGACGAACCAATGTGGGCCCACACTTCTCTGAAAGTGGGTGGGCCAGTTGATGTTATGCTGATGCCCACCTCGGCGGAGGAAGTCTGTCAAGTGCTGCATCTTTTAAAGGAGCACGATATCCCTAGGTACATTATGGGCAATGGCTCGAATCTCTTGGTGCGGGATGGTGGGATCCGGGGCGTAGTGATCAAGCTAGGTGACAACTTTAGTGACGCCGTGGTGGAAGGTAGTCGCATCCGGGCCCAGGCTGGGATCTCGCTAACCAAATTGGCCCATATGGCATGGCAGGGCGGGTTAACTGGTCTGGAGTTTGCGTCGGGTATTCCCGGTAGTCTCGGGGGAGCCATTGCTATGAATGCCGGGGCCTATGGTGGGGAGATGGCTGATGTATTGGAGAAAGTTGTATGCTGTAATCTAGATGGCAATATGTCCACTTTGGATCTGCCTGCACTAGAATTAGGTTACCGATCCAGCAAGGTTAGAAATGAAAAACTTGTTGCCCTTGAAGCAGTGGTTGCGTTAAAACCAGGGGACCGTACCTTGATTAGAGATACCATGGATGATCTGAATCGAAGGCGTCGTGAGAAACAGCCACTTAATTTTGCCAGTGCCGGAAGCACCTTTAAGCGGCCTTCTGGGTATTTTGCCGGTAAGCTAATCGATGATGCTGGCTTGAGGGGTATATGCGTCGGTGATGCTCAAGTATCTGATCTCCATTGTGGGTTTGTGGTCAATCGAGGCAGGGCCACGGCCAATGAGCTACTTGAACTCATTGATCTGATTCGTCAGCAAGTTTGGGACAAATACCAAGTGGAATTGGAGCTAGAAGTGCAGGTTGTCGGCGAAGACTAGGTTGTGTCATAGCATCGCCAGGCTACCCACGTTATATATTAGGTCTGCCCCGGGGCAGACCCTATTTTTGACTAAAAAATGGACAACTGGCGTGATTTTGGCGGCGAAATCTGCAGGTTGGTAGAAAGCGGCAGACGGCACAGGGTATACGTTGGCGGGGACTGGATTTTCGCCCATGGCCGTCACTCAATTCTGCCGCGTACTCCTCGCATGCTTCGCACCAATGCTCTAGTTCTAGTCCCATTTCATAGCCATGCAGTCCACAGTAGTAGCTGCAGCTTTCATGGGGGGTATTTACCGATTCAGCAAAGCGACATATCTCCATAGTGTATTCCTCCTGGAGGAGACTCTTGTTTTGGTCATGGGATCTCCTATGCCATTGCTCCCATACCATTGTATGGAGATTGCTCTCGTAGCATACGCGACTGAAATTGTCACTGCCGAGCTTATTTTCTAAGAGAGCAGGAATGTTCTCCTAACTAGACGAAAATATCAAGCAAATAGACCATATCTTTATTACCTTGCAATACACAGATGGGTGAGGCTTTTGAGGGGGGCTTTTGGATTGGCATCAGAATTTCAGCTTAAACGGGATATTATTGAAGTAGGACGCCGGATATATAATAGTGGTTTTGTAGCGGCCAATGATGGCAACATCAGTATCCGGGTCAATGACAACATGATCTTAACTACACCTACAGGTGTGAGTAAAGGTTTTATGACTCCAGATATGATCGTCACCTGTGACATGGATGGTAAGGTTCTAGATGGCAGCTGGCGACCTTCATCGGAACTCAAAATGCACCTTGCTGTGTATAGGGCTAGGGAGGACATTCGCTCTGTTGTCCATGCTCACCCCCCTTATGCAACGGCCTTTGCCGTAGCAGGCTTTGCTCTGGAAAAACCTATCATGCCAGAAGTCGTCATCAATTTGGGGTGGGTGCCTTTGACCCAGTATGGCACACCTTCCACCGATGAGATTCCTAATGCTATTTTACCCTATTTGCCTTGCCATGATGCTTTCTTGTTGCAGAGCCATGGGGCATTGACGGTGGGAACCGATCCCTACAATGCACTATTTAAGATGGAAACCTTGGAGATGGGGGCCAAGATTAGTCTGTTGGCTCGTCTCCTAGGTGGGGAACAGGAGATTAGTCCTAAAAACGTGGACAGGTTGATAGAATTAAGGCGGAGTATGGGCATGACCGGTAGTCACCCGGCTTTTTGTGATACACCTATACCTAATGTGGCTGAGGCGGGGCAGGGGGCCGGTAATTCTCCACAGGGAAGTATAGATGAAGCACGACTTCGTGAGATCGTTACCCAGGTGGTCAAGGAAGTACTAAAAACTAGGTAAATCAGAAGGGAGTCTTGAGCATGGGCGAAGCATTGGGTCTAATCGAAACAAAGGGGTTAGTAGGTGCCATCGAGGCAGCAGATGCCATGGTGAAGGCAGCAAATGTTCAGTTGGTTGGGTATGAGAAGATTGGTTCTGGTTATATCTGTGTTATGGTACGGGGCGATGTAGGAGCTATCCGGGCTGCGGTAGATGCCGGAGCCGCGGCAGCTGGCAAGGTAGCAGAAGTGCTAGCTGCCCACATTATCCCTCGGCCCCATGCCGACGTAGAGCGCACTATGCTCTCCCGTGCCGAGTAGGAGAAAGCAGCCTTGGCAGAAGGGAGGGAGGCCGCATCTCCCATGCTTGCACTATTGATATCTGCAGGCGAATCTGGGATGTAGCCTAATCTATGCTACTTGATGAAGAGCGCATTGCCATGATTGTGCGGGAGGTTGTCAAGCAGCTACAAGCATCTGATGGCACCACGGGCCGGGCGGGGGGCGAAGATGGGATCTTCTCCGATGTTGATGCCGCCGCTAGGGCCGCAGCTGTGGCCCAAAGGTGCTTAGTGGCTATGTCACTAGGGCAGCGGGATAAGATCATCAGGGCGATTCGGGAAACTGGTGAGGCAAACGCTCAGCATTTTGCCAGGATAACTGTGGATGAGACAGGCCTTGGGCGCTATGAGCATAAGGTGCAAAAAAACATCAACGCGGCACGGCTTTCCCCAGGGATGGAGGAGCTCGGCCAATTGGTTCAGGGCGATGATCATGGTATTACTATCACCAGAAGGGCGCCCTATGGGGTGATTGTTTCCATTACCCCGACAACCCATCCCACTCCTTTTGTGATCAACCATGGCATTATCATGTTGGCCGGTGGCAATACGGTGTTTTTCTGTCCCCACCCTAGGGCCCAGCGTTGCTCCCGGGAGGCCATCCAGATCTTGAACAGGGCGATTGTAGCCGCCGGTGGACCGCCCAACTGCTTGGTAGCAGTCAAGGAGGCGACATTAGATGTTGTGAATGCGGCTTGTAGCCATCCTCTGGTAGATATGGTGACCGCGGCCGGTGGACCAGGAGTTGTCAAGGCGGCACTTAGCTCGGGCAAAAAGGCAGTGGCTGCCGGGGCAGCCAATCCCCCGGTGGTGGTAGATGAAACTGCAGATATTGCCAGGGCTGCCCAGGATATAATACGGGGGGCTTGGTTCGACAACAATATCTTGTGCATTGGGGAGAAGACTGTTTTTGCCGTAGATCCCATTGCCGAGGAATTGGTTGGGCACATGAAAAATCATGGAGCATACTTACTATCTGCCGATGAAGCCACCCAAGTTACCCGGCTAATTGTCAAAGATGGGCATATAGTCGGCGATTGGGTGGGCAAGGATGGTAAAGTGATTTTGCAGGCGGCGGGAATTACACCCCCACCGAGTACTGAAGGGGCCATCATGGTTGTCCCCTATGATCACCCCTTGGTGAAAATTGAGCAGATGTTACCTGTATTGCCCATTGTGATAGTAAGCGATTTTGCCCAGGGCCTAAAGCTTGCACTAGAAAGTGAGCAGGGTTTCGGCCATACTGCCGTGATCCATTCCCAAGATGTAGAGCGGATTTCGCTCTTTACACGAACTATGCAAACTACGATTGTGGTGGCAAATGGTCCCTCCTTTGCTTCACTGGGTATTGAAGGGGCGTCGAACTTTGCCCATACCATTGCTAGTCCCACTGGGGAGGGCATTTGTGGGCCTTGGACCTTTACCCGGCAGCAGAATTTGACCATGGCAGGGGGGCTAACCTTCGCCTGATACATTAGTCCATGACCTGAGTGTCTTCATGAAAAGTCAGGGGAGAGTGGCTTGGGCCGATTAGTGGATAAGAAGGCCGTCATACAAAAGGTGAGATCGGCTGGAGTAGTGGGGGCCGGCGGTGCCGGCTTTCCTACCCATGTAAAGCTGGCGTCCAAGGCTAATACCGTGATTGCCAATGGGGCTGAATGTGAGCCACTTCTGGAGGTAGATATAAACCTTCTAGCCCATCATATAGATGAAGTGCTACAGGGTCTCGAGGCTGCTAAGGAAGTAGTGGGAGCCGGTGAAGCTCAATTTGCCATTAAGGCTAAGCACCATAGGCTTGTGGCAAAGCTGGAAGCGGTGGCGGCTGACAATCCTTGGCTTCGCATTGTGGGTTTGCCTGACATATATCCAATTGGTGATGAGCACTTACTTGTCCATAGGGTGTTAGGGAAGACAGTACCACCTGGGGGTATTCCCTTAGATGTAGGGGTGGTGGTACTTAATATTGAGACTTTGTTTAATATCGGAAGAGCCCTCCAAGGCGAAGCAGTGACGACTAGTTATGTGACTGTGGCGGGAGCAGTATCTTCGCCAAGCACGATGGCAGTCCCCATCGGCACTTCCATGGAGGATGTGCTGGCCTTTGCTGGGCCTTTGCTTGATATGAGGGAGCTTGCTCTAGTTGAAGGTGGCCCTTTGATGGGACGCTTGGTAGATGACCCCAGAGAGCCAGTTACCAAAACAACTAAAGGCTTGATTGTCCTGCCTTGGGACCACAGGTTAGTGACAAGGCTTCAGTCCCGGTCTACGATCCTGCGGCGCTCCTTTAGTGTTTGCAGTCAGTGCACCATGTGTACGGATTTATGTCCCAGGCATTTGCTGGGCCACCCCATATGGCCCCATCGGATCATGCGCGCCTTATTCGGTCTGGGTGGGACAGAATGGGCAGATATTCGCCGGCAAGAAAATGGTGATGTCCTGCAAGGGGCCCTGCTTTGTAGCGAATGTGGCGTATGTGACCAGTATGCTTGCTTCATGGGGCTATCTCCCCGGTACGTAAACCAGGAGCTAAAAAAGCATTTTCGGTATCTACAAGGAGACCCCCCCACCAGAGACTCCGCCATGGGCCCCTTCAATAATAAACGGGAAGATAGTCAAGTACCGACAAATAGGCTGCTTTATCGACTGGAGCTAGATAGATGGGGGAAGTCAACTTCCTTAACGGCACCGTTACCGCCCCCAGCCAAGGTGAAGATTAGGCTCAAGCAGCATATTGGTACTGAGGCCTATCCCTTAGTTCAGGTAGGGGATGTGGTGGCAAAGGGAGATCTCATAGGAGACGTGCCCCAGGAACAACTAGGCGCCCCAGTGCATAGTAGCATAGATGGTATTGTTGAATCGGTACACCATAGCGCAATTGTGATTAGGCGGTGGGAAA
>JAAZMF010000023.1 GCA_012798955.1 Bacillota bacterium
ATCCCGAACACAGCAGTTAAGCCTTCCAGCGGCCATGGTACTGCCGGGGCAACCCGGTGGGAGAGTAGCTAGTTGCCAGATTACTTTTCTAAGAACCCAGTAGGGACTACCTGCTGGGTTCTTGGTAGTAGGTGCAAAAAAGCATAGGCTTGCTCCCAACCATGTTTATTGTATACAAAAGGCCGAATGTCGTAGGGAGAACCACTGGCAAATGATACATTTGGGCAAAAAGGACCATTGCGATGCAGGAAACCGCTAAATAGAAGCGAATTGAGTGTTAAGTATCCTGCTTTGGCTTGCCAATTAATCACATGATCGCATCCTAGGATCCTAGAGCTAGATCGGGGTTGGGAGTGCTAAGATTATATGGAAGGAGGGCATAAAGAAGCCACATAAAGAAGCCATAGGATACAGAACTACAGTTGTGTGACCAAGGGATGTTCTGACTAGAGGAGGCCATTTTGTGAGGAAAGTTTTGTCTGTTATACTTATTACGATGATGTTTTTGGCAGTGGGCAGTGTAGCTATGGCCGCTGATTATAAAATCGGTGTAGTTACCGGAACCGTTTCCCAGGGTGAGGATGAGTACCGTGGAGCAGAGAATGTTGCTGCTAAATACGGTGACATGATCGTGCATGCTATTTACCCCGATAACTTCATGCAGGAGCAGGAGACCACTATTGCTCAGATTGTGCAGCTAGCATCTGACCGGTCTGTGAAAGCTATCGTGGTTGCCCAGGCGGTACCAGGAACTGTAGCTGCTATTCGTCAGGTTAAGGATATGCGGCCAGATGTCAAGTTTATTTTGGGTACTCCCCATGAGGACGTAGAGCTGGTTGAGGCTGTAGCCGATCTTAGCTTGGAAACTGACCAATATGCCCGTGGACGCACCATCTTGCAGTTAGCCCATGAGATGGGTGCCGAGAAGTTTTTGCATTATTCGTTCCCACGCCATATGTCCATGCAGCTTCTGGCTGAAAGACGGGACATCATGCGGGACGAAGCAGGTAAGCTTGGTATGGAGTTCATCGAAGTTACTGCACCGGACCCAATGGGTGATTCAGGCCTACCTGGTGCACAGCAGTTCGTGCTAGAGGATGTGCCCCGACAGGTGGCAGAGCATGGGAAAGACATCGCCCTGTTTAGCACTAACTGTGGAATGCAGGAGCCTCTAATTATTGGCGCCCTTAACACTGGAGCCATCTTTGCTGAGCAGTGCTGCCCAAGCCCCACCCACGGATATCCTGGAGCTTTGGGATTGGCCATTACCGACGATATTAAAGGTGACATGAATGCCATTCTCAGCACCATCAACGATGCAGTGGTAGAAAAAGGTGGAGCCGGTAGATTTGCCACCTGGGGTGTTTCCTTTAACATGATGACTGTTGAGGCCGGAGTAGAGATTGCCCGTGCATATGTTGAAGACGGTTTGGATTTTGCCGATATGGATGCTGTTGCGGCAGTTTTCTCCAAGACCGCTGGTGTCGATGCTAATGCTAGTCGCTATAGCGATGCGGGGAATTTCTATCTGTTTACCATGGGCTCGGTCATCTTTGGCGAAACTGAAATCTAGTAATTGGGCTTTAGGTGATTGAATTTATTGCTTCAAATTGCTATAGGGGCAGAGCGGCGTGTTATGCTCGTGCCCCTATAGCCTTGAAAAGATCTCGTGGCCGGGGCTAGTAGTATTTCGGAATGTTTCTACTAATGGTCCCGTGTGGGAGGGGTTGTTGAGTAGTGGCGTATGCCTTGGAGATGCATGGAATCACCAAACAGTATTTTGGTAATACCGTCCTCAAGGGTGTAGATGTTGCCGTGAGAGCCGGGGAGATACATGCCTTGGTCGGTGAAAACGGGGCCGGCAAATCGACTCTTATGAATATTCTATTTGGTATGCCGGTGATTCATCAAACCGGGGGTTATGAGGGCGTTGTGCGCGTAGGCGGGGAGGAAGTGAAGATTGAGTCTCCTGCCGATGCTATGGAGCTTGGTATTGGTATGGTGCATCAGGAGTTTATGCTTATTCCTGGATTTACCGTAGCTGAGAATATTAAGTTAAATCGCGAAATATCTCGGCCCAACCCTATAAGCAGGCTCTTGGGGAGTAATCTCGAGCGCTTGGACATGGAAGAGATGGGCAAAGAGTCCCGAGCCGCCCTGGATAAGTTGGGCGTTGATATTGATGAGTGGTTACCTGTAGCAGGTCTACCCGTTGGATATATGCAATTTGTGGAGATTGCGAGGGAGATTGACAAACACAATGTGAAGGCATTAGTGTTTGATGAGCCCACTGCTGTCCTTACTGAAAGTGAAGCTGAGCTATTTTTACAGGCCATCAAAAGGTTATCTGAATTGGGATTAGCTATTCTTTTTATATCTCACCGGCTAGATGAAGTAGTAGCCGTGGCCGATAACATTACAGTGATTCGCGATGGTGAAGTAATTGGGCGATTGGCTGGGGAAGCTGCCCGGGTGGATAGAATTGCCGAAATGATGGTAGGGCGTAAGATAGAAAGACCGGTCTTACCACCCAGGAGCGTCGAGCCTAGTGACGATGACATTATCCTTGACATAAAGGATCTGGCAGTAAATATGCCCGGGGAAAGGTTACGGGGCTTTAGCCTCGGCGTGCGCCGTGGCGAGATTATTGGGCTCGGGGGCCTTGCAGGTCACGGAAAAGTGGCGGTGGCTAATGGTATTATGGGTCTTTATCCTAGCACCGGTACTGTGCGCAAAGATGGTATGGATCTGCCTTTGGAAGATCCCGGGGCGGCGTTACGTGGTAAGCTGGCCTTTGTATCGGAGGATCGTCGGGGTATGGGCTTGTTGCTCGACGACTCCATCGAAGACAATATTGTTTTCACTAGCATGCAGATCCAAAACAAGTTCCTTAAAAAACGCCTACCTTGGCCATCTACCTATGTGCGGGATGGGGCAGCGATTCGTGCCTATGCCCGCAAGGCTATCCAAGATCTAGATATTCGTTGCCAAGGACCAGGGCAACAGGTTCGTAGGCTTAGTGGTGGTAACCAGCAGAAGGTGTGCTTAGGCCGGGCCTTGGCCCTATCACCTGATGTGTTATTTGCTTCGGAGCCAACCCGTGGCATTGACGTTGGCGCGAAGAGCTTAGTTTTAGACCTGTTGGTAAAGTTTAATCGTGAGTTTGGCATGACTGTCGTGATGACCTCAAGCGAATTGGCTGAGCTGCGGATGATCTGCGACAGGGTTGCCATTATCTATGAGGGCCGTTTGGTAGGTATCTTAGGTCCCCATGATTCGGATGTGGACTATGGTCTAATGATGGCCGGTGGGAAAGGAACAGGGGTGAAGGCGGGATGACCAAGGGATTACAGGAATTACCAGCGAAGTTGGGGGTACCGCGATTAATCATTATTGGATTCTTAGTGTTTATATTTGCTATCGCTTTTATCACCGGCCTGCCCATAGGGCCTTTAGTTAGTGCCTCCCTGATACGGATAGGGATGAATGGTGTACTTGTCTTGGCCATGGTTCCTACCATCAGTGCTGGAGTAGGTTTGAATTTTGGACTGCCAGTGGGAATATTATGCGGTTTAGTTGGTGCCTTAATTAGCATGCAGCTGAATCTGCAGGGGTTTGCTGGTTTCTGGAGTGCTATTGCCTTTAGCCTTCCCCTTGCCATAGTTGCTGGGTGGGGCTATGCCCTGTTGCTTAACCGAGTAAAAGGACAGGAGATGATGGTAGGCACTTACGTAGGCTTCTCTAGTGTAGCCTTCATGTGTATCTTTTGGCTATTGGCCCCCTTTGATAATCCTGAGCTTGTGTGGGCGATCGGTGGCCGAGGCCTAAGATCAACTTTAACCTTGGATAACCATTTTGGTAAAGTTCTAAACAAACTATTTCTGGTCTCCTTGGGTGGCGTAGAAGTACCTGTGGGTCTCCTGGCATTTTTCGGATTGCTATGCTTGCTTGTGCATTTAGTTTTCCGCACCAAGCTGGGGTTAGCTGTCAAGGCGGCCGGATCGAACCCACGCTTTGCCGAGGCGGCAGGGATTAAACCAGATAAAACCCGTCAAGTTGGGGTGATATTATCCACAGTGCTTGGAGCTATTGGTATTGTTGTCTATGCGCAAAGCTATGGCTTCATTCAGCTCTATATGGCACCACTGATGATGGGTTTCCCCGCGGTGGCGGCGATCCTGATTGGTGGAGCAAGTTTGCAGAGGGCCTCCATCAGTCATGTCGTATTAGGTACGTTCTTGTTTCAAACGTTACTGACTACCACATTGCCGGTAACTAGCCGGGTAATTCAGGGTGATATCTCTGAGGTTGCCCGTCTGATTGTAAGTAATGGTATGATATTGTACGCTTTGACTAGGGGAGAGCGGAGGGAGATAGCATGAGTAGCCAAAACCCCGTATTACCTGCACAAAAGGGCACTGCTTCGCTGTTGCCCCTCGTCAAAAAGAATGCTGTTCCTATTCTTTTTGCCATTCTATGTACACTTGCGGCGTGGATGGCTAAGATGGATCCATTGTTTTTGATCAATGAGATAGTTACCCGGCTTGCCCGGAACTCTTTTTTGGTGTTGGCTTTGCTAATTCCTGTTTCAGCGGGATTAGGGCTAAACTTTGCTATAGTTGTGGGGGCTATGGCAGGACAGGCAGCGGTTATTGCGATTACACATTTTAAAATAAAAGGCCTCTTGGGCTTTGCTGTAGCTATGTTAGCCGCAGCTCCCTTGGCTGCCTTCATGGGTTACTTGGCTGGGCTGGTCATGAACCGTGCTAAGGGCAGAGAGATGATCACCTCCATGATCCTTGGGTTCTTTGCCAATGGCCTATATCAACTGGTATTTCTGTTTTTGATTGGGCCCGTTATTCCTATGAAGAACAGATCCATGATGCTACCTGGTGGCGTTGGTATTCGTAATACAGTGGATTTATTCGGTATTGACAAGGTTCTAGATAAGGTGTGGAGGCCGACGGTGCTAGGTGTCCGGATACCCATGGGGACACTGATCTTGGTAGCACTCTTATGTGTTGGTTTGCATTTTCTCATGCGCACTCGCCTAGGGCAACAAATGCGAGCCGTAGGTCAGGACAGGCATATTGCCAGCGTAGCAGGGATTGATGTCGATCGGACCCGCATTATTGCCATGATTATCTCCACTGTCCTAGCGGCATGGGGGCAATTGATCTTCTTACAGAATATAAGCACGTTGAACACCTACAATAGCCACGAACAGGTAGGTACTTTTGCTGTGGCGGCTTTGTTGGTAGGGGGTGCAACCGCGAGCCGAGCTACAATCTGGCAGGCTTTAGTCGGGCTTTTGCTCTTCCACACCTTGTTTGTTGTCTCACCTCAAGCGGGTCAGGCAATCATTGGCATTCCTCAGATCGGTGAGTATTTCCGAGTATTTGTTGCTTATGGAGTGATTGGGGTAGCCTTAGCCTTACATGCTTGGCAAAGTCGAAACTAATTATTAACGGGTAATAGGTTTGATTTGGTTAGGCATATGGGAAGATCGGTCTCTAGGCAGGGAATCCCCCAAGGACGTGGAAAGAGTGACCAAACTCGCACAATATGGGGGAAGGGTGGGACTTGCTTGACTGGATTTGCGGCAAAACTAGACGAACTACGCAAAGGCTTTGTGTGTGCGTGTGGGCAACGGCATCAGCTTCCCATTGCAGATATCTTAATCGAGCAGGGGATTATAGAAGGGATCCCGGTAAGGCTGAAGAAATTGGGGTTATCGGGCCCTGTGCACCTTGTTGCCGATACGCATACAATGTCGGCAGCGGGTGATTCCCTTGAGTATGCCCTTAATCGCCAAGGTATGTGTACCACTAAGACGGTTTATGCTACCCAAGAAGGAGACCTAGTGCCGGATGAAGCGGCTTTGGGTCGCCTCGTTTTGGAGACTTCACCGTCAGTGGAAGTTTTAGTGGCTGTCGGTTCCGGTACTATTACTGATCTAGTAAGGCTTGCTGCATATAAAATGGGCAGACCCTTTGTGAGCGTGCCAACGGCGCCGTCTATGGATGGTTATGCCTCGGCCGTTGCACCCTTAATTATAGGTGGATTCAAGCGTACCTTCAACGCCAGACCACCTTTAGCTATCTATGCTGATCTTGATGTCTTGTGTCAAGCACCCCTGGAAATGATCTCTGCTGGTTTTGGGGATCTAATCGGCAAATTCACTGCCCGGGCCGATTGGCAGTTAGGGCATATACTCCATGGTGAGCCGTATTGTGAGGCTAGCTTGGATCTAATGGCGACAGCCCTAGAGCAATGCACGGCTCGGCCTAGGGGCCTGCTTGAGCGGGATCCCCGTCTAATCCAAAAGCTCATGGAGGGATTAACTCTTTCAGGAATTGCCATCATTATGGCCGGCAATTCACGGCCTGCTTCAGGCTCAGAGCATATACTTGCCCACTATTGGGAGATGCGCAGCTTAGAAGAGCAAGCCCATTATCATCTACACGGCACAAAGGTTGGGGTGGCAACTCCCCTAATCTTGCGTCTATACGGGCAGATGTTAGCTCTAGATCCCTGCATGATCGATGAATCAGCGCTCATGGCACGCCATTTGAATCCGGATGTTACGGAGCGGTGGATTCGCGAGCATTTTGGGGCTAGGGCAACAGAGATCTTGGTGGAGGCACCAGGGAAACGTGTCCAGTGGGAAGCTCGGAAAGACCACATTATGCTGATTCGGTCCCATTGGGATGAGATCCAAAGGGCACTAGTCTGGCTACCTTCCGGGAAGGCTGTTATTGCCATGTTGGAAGAGGCCGGAGCACCTGCCGAGCCTTTGGCCATAGGACTACCACCAAGCTGGGTGGAAGACGCTCTGCTTTATGCTAGAATGCTTAGGGACCGGTATACCATATTGGATGTGGCTGCCGAGCTGGGAGTGAAACCGCATATAGGGGTGGAATAGTGGCTGATCAGTTAACTTTAGCAATAGCCTTTGGGGCTGGGTTTTTGTCCTTCGCGTCCCCGTGTGTGTTGCCGCTATTGCCTTCGTTTTTCTCCTATGTCTGTGGTTTGTCAGTGCAGGGTGAGTCAACACAGATAAGTTGGCATGAGAGGCGACGAGTATTAGCCCACACCATAGTGTTTGTTTTAGGCCTATCCACTGTATTTCTGGCTTTGGGTTGGTCAGCATCGGTGTTTGGTCGGTTGTTATTTGAATATAGCCATATATTGAGGTGGATGGGAGCTATATTTGTGGGTGCTATGGGGTTGAAGCTTCTGGGAGTACTATCTCTACCTTTCCTTGATCGGGAATGGCGGTTTCATCCTACTAGTTCCGCAAGTTACTTAGGATCATTGCTTTTGGGTGTAGCTTTTGCTGCGGGATGGACTCCATGTATAGGGCCCATCCTGGCGGGTGTATTAGTTTTGGCGGGTTCCGAACCTCAAATGGCATTGGCTTATTTAATGGCTTATACTCTGGGCCTTGGCATACCTTTCTTGGTCTCTGCACTGTTTTTGACAAGCTGGTCGGGCTTGCGGCGTCATCTCGATGTCGTGCAACCTATAGCTGGGGTCATAATGCTGATTGTTGCGGTGCTCTTGGCGACCAACTGGTTGACAGGGCTTTCGACCTGGTTGCTGATCAAACTATCTCGTCCTTAGTGGGTATTACAGGCCGTTTTGCCTATTAGGGGTAGCAGGATGTTGCGCCGACGTGTATAATTGGAGAAGTATCACGGATGTACCACCAGAGGCGGCCACGCTATGGTGTAATAGGAGGTGTGTTGTGGTTGCCGCTTATAGATAAGTTATTACAGAGTAAGGTTGCCCCCATGTTATTGGCCTGTTTGGGGATCCTATTGGTTATAGCTTTGGTGCTAGGTTCAAGCGAGCCTAGAGCCCAGGCTTTCATTAACATCCGTGATACGGTTGAAGTCGCAATGGATGATTTGTTCCAAGGCCCGGTGGAGATTGGAAGTGCAGATCTCAGTAGCTTGAACAGAATATCTGTTCGGGACATAGTTGTTAAAGACCCTCTAGATGACACCGTGGTTCTCCTAGAAGTGGACGAGCTCATCCTTCGCTATAGTATTATTGGCCTAGTTGTACATATGAATAGTGTAGAAAAGGCCATTCAGGAGATCGTGCTACGTAACCCTCGTTTATTCATACAAACTGAAGGAAATGGCCGCTGGAACATAAGTCGTCTATTTAAGAAACAGTCCGGCAGTGATGGCAGTACATTAGACTTGCTGATCCGGGTGGAAAAAGGTCGAACTGAGCTAGTGGGAAGCAATCTGGGAATTGGTACTATTGCCATTGGGCTTGATGGTGCATTGAATGTGGCGGGCTCAGCTCTCAAATTGGAGCAGACGGCAATCGGTGTGTTTGGTTCCGAGTTTGAGGCATATGGGTCACTAGATCAGGGTAATGTGGATCTTACCCTCAAGGGCTCCAAAATTGACCTAGCTAACGTAACGGCTTGTTTCCCTCAGACAAAGGAAACGGTTATTCGGGGTAAAGCTACTATGGAGGTTCGGGCAGGCGGGACATTAGCTAACCCGTTGCTTGATGGCATGATCTCCATGGGTCCCGGGAGTCTGGAGTTTCCCTCCTATGATAATCTCGAATATTCCATTGATGGTTTGGAGGCCTTCTTCCGCTATACTGAACAAGCACTTGAGATTACGAAGCTGGAGATAGCTCAGCGGGAAGCCCGATTTCAGGCCAGGGGTGTCATCGATGTAAAGGGGAATATGCGTCTAGATGTGATTGCCCAAGCATTTGACCTAGCTGAGAACTTGCGATTCATAGAATCGTATGGGATCGCTGGGCAAGCTAATTTGGCGGGAGTGCTGTCTGGCACTGTTTTACACCCTGATTTCCAGGGTGAGCTACACATAGCCAAGGGTAGTTTGTGGGGACAGTCCTATGATGAACTGAGAGGCCATATAGCTTTGGATCTTAAGGATGTACAGGTTACGGGCTGCAACATTCGTAAAGGTCGTTCCATCTATGCTATAGCCGGTAGTATGGGTTTTGAGCCTGTTCCGGAGATGGATATTACTGTGCAAAGCAGTGGTGGCAGAGCAGAGGATGTGTTAGCTGTTCTGCGAATACCAGGGGATCTTGTCGGCCGTGTAGATGGTACTCTTGAATTTAGGGGTAACAAAGATGACCTGGTTACAAAGGGTAAGATTCATATGACTGAGGGTAGATTCCAGGAGCAGCTATTTGATTCGGCTACTGCGGAATTTGTCATGGATGCTAAGCAGGTGCGAATCACTCAGGGACGTATAGGGCTAGGCGGCGGAACATTGGCCTTCTCAGGGGCCACACAATCCGATGGGGTCTTGCTTTTAGATATCCAGGCACAAGATATCCTGGCGGATAGATTTCTCTTGCTCAAGGACGTAGCTGATACCTTACAGGGCCGGCTCGATTTGACGGGTACAGCTTCACTGAAAGGGACACTAGCCAAACCTTGGTTGCGCCTGCGTTTAGCTACTGACGAAATCTCGGGAGAGACCTTGGCTACGGAAGTTACGGAAGTGGATGTACTTTTGAACGGGCGTCAAATTGTGGTCAATGGTAAGGAGATAAGGCCACTTGCCCCCCGTCCCAATTGAAGAGCCAAAGGCTAAAGGAGCAGGGAGTATGCCTGCTCCTTTATAAGATTTATTGGTTATTGTTGTCTAGTAGTAACTTGCCGGTGGCATGTACACTGTCTACTCATAAAAAGAATTGATGATTGCCGATCTTGACAGTGGGTTGCTGGGTTGTTACCCATGAATCCGGTCTAACCTTGCTGGGGTTATAGAAACCGGTGGACCCTTGTGACGGGTCTTCTCCACCTAAAGCGGCGTATACGACCTCCAACGATGCCATATAGGCTTCTCGCTGATTAACTGGGTCCAATTCCCAGATGCGTCCATCTAGCACGGGGGAATACTGGTAGTAGTCCACACCATTTACGGACACTTTTTCCATGATTACCTCTTGCAGGGTGTTGGGATATTTGGGGCTAGTCACCCGGTTAAGCACACTAGCTGCCACCGCTATCTGCCCGACCCGGGGCTCCCCAGCGGCCTCCGCGTAGACTAGCCTAGCAAAGAGATCTAGCTCATCCTCTGAATAACGGGTCTGCAGAGTTACTTCCAGGGTAGTCGGTTCAGACGTAACCGCAATGCTTCCGGTATAGTCTTGGTAATGGTCGGTAGTTACTTGGATTTCGTATCTTCCTACTTCTAGATTAGGAATAGCAAAGTGCCCATCGGTTGTGACCATTTCTCGTCCTCCGATATGTACTCGTACCGGACGTGTTACCCTATCGACCCCTTGAAGCTTGATAACCCCCCTTAGAGTGGATAGGGCTGGGCCACTAGGTGGCTGGCCTGAGCCAGGGGAATTCGGATCGGATATATCCGGCGGTAGATTGGTCCCAATGGAGGCGCAGCCACTGACTAGCGCTAGGATAAATACGGACAAAATACATAGTGATATGATGCGTTGATTGGACAAAATGTTGAAGCTCCCTTCGCAAGTGAATGTTGACTACTGGTAGCTATATGACAGGGAGCCAAGGATTTCCTGGTGGAAACTTCTGGACAAGCAGGGTGGGAAATGTGATAGTAATCGGGACCGCTGGCTATGGATATGATGATTGGGTGGGGCCTTTTTACCCTAGAGGTTTGGATAAACGGGAGTGGCTCACTTTTTACGCGGAGAGGTTTCAGTTTACCGAAGTGAACTCCACCTTTTATCGGATGCCCAATAGGTTCATGTTAGCCAATATGGCAAAAAAGACTCCGGCCAGTTTCCAGTTCGCCATTAAGGCATATCGAGGCATTAGCCATGATCGGGGCAATCTAGCCGATGACTGCAAAACGCTACTGGGAGCTGTTGAACCTTTGGCAGAGGCAGGTAAGCTGGCTTGTATCATGGTGCAATTTCCTAATAGCTACCGGAATGTGGTGGAGAATCGTCGGTACGTGGCGGACATAAGTGGTTATCTGAGGATGTATCCTACTACTGTGGAGTTCCGCCATAGAAGCTGGGCGGAGCCCGCGGTATTTCCCTTCCTTAGAGACTTGGGTTTGGGTTATGTATGTGTCGATGAGCCCCAGTTCCCTACCCTTATGCCCCCAGTGGTCCAGGCCACAGGGCGTCTCGCTTATGTCCGGTTCCATGGACGTAATTACGCAAAATGGTGGCATCATAAAGAGGCCTATGAGCGATATGACTATATGTATAGTAAGGAAGAGTTGACCGAGTGGGTTCCGAAATTGAGGCAGCTAGAAGGGGATGCAGGTATCGTTTATGTAGCAATGAATAACCACTACCAAGGGCAGGCGGCTATCAATGCCAAGATGCTACAAGAGTTGTTGCTGGCGCCATTACGTTGACGGCTCCTAGCTTTTCTGGTATTATTACTGCAAGTTTTGGTTCAGAATGGGAGGGATAAAAGTTGGAATTCACGGATAAATTCGGGCGAGAAGGTCTCACCTTTGATGACGTGCTTCTGATTCCTGGCGAATCCGATGTTTTGCCTAGGGATGTTCAAACAAGCACAAAGCTCACACAGAGAATCGATCTCAACATACCACTGATGAGCGCCGGTATGGACACGGTGACAGAGGCTCGCTTAGCTATAGCAATGGCCCGTGAAGGCGGAATTGGTGTTATTCACAAAAACCTGCCGGTCGAAGCCCAAGCAGGGGAAGTTGATAAGGTAAAGCGATCGGAAAGTGGCATTATAGTAGACCCCATTTACCTATCACCCCATCATTCCGTCAAGGATGCGCTAGCCATCATGGCAAGGTATCACATTTCAGGTGTCCCCATTACCGAGAATGGTCGTCTAGTGGGGATCTTGACTAACCGGGACCTAGTTTTTGAAGACAATCATGATCAGCCCATTGCCGATGTAATGACCAAGGAGAACTTGATTACAGCCCCAGTGGGCACGACGTTGGAGGAAGCTAAGGCGATTTTGCATCGGCACAAAGTAGAGAAGTTGCCTTTGGTCGACGATAAATACTTGCTTAAGGGCCTAATCACTATCAAGGATATAGAGAAGGCTAGAAAATACCCAGATGCAGCTAAAGACGGGCAGGGCCGCTTGCGGGTAGCAGCAGCAGTAGGAGTAGGGGCAGATCTGCCGGAGCGGGCCGCGGCTTTGGTAGATGCCGGAGTCGATGCGCTTGTGGTAGATACAGCCCACGGACATTCCCGTCGAGTGATTGATACTGTTGCTTGGCTTAAAGACAAATACGGCGAAGTGACGGACATTATCGCCGGTAATGTGGCGACAGCAGGAGCCACTCTAGCTCTGATTGAGGCCGGAGCTGATGCTATCAAAGTTGGCATTGGGCCAGGTAGCATATGTACGACCCGAGTGGTAGCGGGGATCGGTGTGCCCCAGATTACTGCCATATGGGATTGCTCCCGGGCGGCAGCTGGCAGTGGAGTTCCCATCATAGCTGATGGTGGCATCAAATACTCCGGTGATATAGTCAAGGCCTTAGCCGCAGGGGCCGATGTAGTCATGCTGGGAAGTTTGCTCGCTGGTACCGAGGAAAGCCCTGGCGATACGGAGACCTATCAGGGTCGACGCTACAAGGTCTATCGGGGCATGGGTTCCATTGGAGCCATGAAGCAGGGTAGCACAGATCGGTATTTCCAAGATCAACAGACTAAGCTTGTACCGGAGGGCATTGAGGGACGTGTGCCCTTTAAGGGTCCACTATCTGAGACTGTTTTTCAGCTTGTGGGAGGCCTTAGGGCAGGTATGGGCTATTGTGGTACGAAGGGTCTTAAGGAACTTAGGGAAGATGCCCGCTTCATGCGTATTACCGCCGCAGGGCTTAGGGAGAGCCACCCCCACGATATTCAAATTACAAAGGAAGCACCAAACTACTATCTGTAAGTGATTTGGTAGGTACACCTAGATGGCAGTGACATTCCAGGGCTGTGGTATGATGGCCCTGGAATTTATCTGTCTTTCTATAGACAAAAGAATGCAGGAGGAGCGAGGTGCCATGGGGAATAATCTAAATCAGAGGGGGTGCCAGTTGGGCCCTCAGGCAAACCCTCGTGGCTCAATATGGGATGTTCTAGTTATAATATCTTTGAGCATGGCAGTAGTGCCAACTTCAGTAGCTATATTGCTCGATTGGTTATGTGAAGCAGGCATAGTCGCTATTCCCACCGATAGTCTCAGGCATATCAAGATGATCAGTCTAGTGTCTGCCCAGGAGGCGGCACTTTTCATTTTGACTCTAGGTTCTATGGCAAGCACAGGTTGGCGCCTTGGGGATTTGAGGCTGTTTTCTAGGCGATGGTGGTGGGATGTTTCCTGGGGTATGGGGTTCGGTTTTTGCTTTGTTGGAATCAACTGGGTGGGGGAATATGTTAGTCGTCTTCTTTTTAGCCTATTCATGGAAGAAAGCCGTGTCTTGGCGATCCTGTCCCGAGAAAACTCCGTAGCTAATCAGCTTATGTCTAGGGAACAGGCTCCGTGGGTGCGGATATCTATGGCTATATTGGTTATTTTTGTGGCACCAATTGTGGAAGAAGCGTTCTTTAGAGGGTATGCCTATAATATCTTTAAGGCACGCCTAGGTACTGCCCAGGCCCTATTCATTAGTAGCTTGCTTTTTGCTGGGGTGCATATGTACTTGATTCATTTCCTACCAGTTTTTTTGCTGGGTTTTCTATTGGCTTTGCTGTACGAATGGAGACAGACACTACTGACCCCTATCATGGCCCATGGTGTGATGAACTTGTTGGTGGCCATGGCACTACACTATTTCTGAAAGCATGTGCCCCGTCATGAATAGTTTTTGGGATCGACACATTTGAGTGGGGTGGAAGTCATAGCAGCTATTCAAAGAGGCCTGCCAACGCACAGTCGGAGGGAACTTCGACAGGAGATTATGGAGTTGGCATGGCCGGCAATCATAGAAAATTTGTTAGTCATGAGTGTGGGGATCGCGGATACGGCCATGGTGGGTCGTCTAGGTGCCGCATCACTGGCTGCAGTAGATCTCGCCAATCGCCTTGTTATGTTTGCTTTGGCAGTGTTTTCTGCAATCTTGATCGGGACAACTGCAGTGGTGGCCCGTAGTATCGGCGCGGGGGATCGGGATACTGCCAATCAGGCCTTGCGTCAGGCTCTGATTATGGTTACTGCTCTTGCGTTACCTTTGCTGATCCCAGGTACCATTTTCGCTCGGAATTGCTTAGCCTTCATGATGGTTATGCAGGAATCTCCGGACTTGAGTGTCATGAATGCTGGAACTCAGTACATGCAAATCACTATCCCTTTTATGATTTTTGCTCTACTGATGATGACCATAAATTCGTGTTTACGAGGTGCAGGTGATACCCGTACACCCATGGTAGTTACTGGGGTGTCCAATGTGGTTAACATCGTGGGCAACTATTTCTTAATTTTTGGCAAAGGCCCCTTTCCCGCCATGGGGGTAGCAGGAGCTGCTTGGTCTACCAATATTGCTAGGGTTGTCGGCGCAGTCTTGGTGGTGAGGGCTGTTTACGGGGGCCGGGGCCGATTATCGTTGAGCATTCACGAGCGATTTAGGATAGATGCTGGGATTATGAGAAGAATACTGCGCATTGGTTTTCCTGCTGCGATCGAACAGGGTCTTATGCGAGGTGCTCAGCTTGTCTATAGTATGATTGTGGCAGGTATGGATACGGTGAGTATTGCAGCCCATGCCGTGGCACTGACAGCGGAATCTATTTCATTTATGCCCGGTGCTGGGTTTTCTCTAGCCGCCACAACTTTGGTGGGACAGAATATGGGTGCTGGTAATCCCGAACAGGCCGAACGCAGTGGCTACGAGTCAGGCCGTATGGCCACTGTAGTAATGTCCGCCATGGGCATCTTATTTTTTGTTTTCCCCAGGTTCTTCGTGGGACTTTTTAGTAAAGACCCCGACGTTTTAGAGCTAGCATCCCGTTGTCTGCGTTTAGTTGCCATCTCACAGCCGGCCCTTGCTTGGGTCATGACCATTGCTGGGGGTCTTAGGGGAGTCGGTGATACCCGTTGGGTCATGATCATCACTGTAGTGGGTTTTTGGGGCATTAGAATAACCTTAGCGTATGCTTTGGCAGTGTCTGCTGGCATGGGACTAATCGGTGCCTGGATAGCCATGGTAGTGGACTTGATAGTAAGGAGCATCTTATTGGCCTTGCGTTTTCGCCAAGGTGGGTGGAAAGAGTTAGAAGTGTGAGGTGACCCCTAGGAGGCAGGATATGGGTAAAGTTCAAGCACTGTTTGCACCTAAAGACATGACCCAAGGGACACCTTGGAAAAGAATTGTGGAGTTCACGCTTCCAATGCTCATTGGAAATGTGGCTCAACAGTTTTATAATACGGCGGATTCCATTATTGTTGGGCGATACATTGGTGATAACGCACTAGCCGCGGTGGGAAGCGCCTCACCCGTCTTGCATCTTCTACTGGTGCTCTTCGTGGGTGTTTCTGTGGGAGTGGGGATCATGGTGTCCCAATACTTCGGGGCTAAAGATCGTCAACAGCTCTCCACAACTATTGGCACATGTATTACCCTAACCGCAATTACATCTGGAGCCATTATGATAATTGGTCCATTGGTGAGTCGACCACTTCTAGTTTTTTTGAACACACCGCCCACGATTATCGATTGGTGTGTAGCCTACTTAAACATTTTCTTCCTTGGTAGTGTAGGCTTTTCCTTTTACAATATTTTATCTGGCGTATTACGTGGACTTGGGGACTCCTTTTCTGCACTGGTATTTCTGCTCATTTCCACAGCACTGAATGTGGTACTTGACATTTTATTCGTTGCCAAATTCGGAATGGGAGTTCCTGGTGTGGCCTTAGCCACCGTGATTGCTCAAGGAATATCTGCAGTATTTTGCTTGCTCAAACTACTAAAAATGAAAGATAGTTTTGATCTAAACTGGTCACTGTTGAAGCTAAACAAAGAGCACTCTATCGCCGTGATCAGACTGGGATTGCCTTCTGGTCTAACCCAGGCCGTGTTTTCTCTTGCCATGATTATTGTCCAATCATTAACCAATAGCTTTGGAGAAATGGTGATCGCTTGCAATGTAATTGTCATGCGGGTGGATGGGTTTGCCATGATGCCCAATTTCTCCTTTGGTGCTGCGATGACTACCTTTGCAGGTCAGAACATTGGTGCCAAAAAGCTAGAGCGAGTGGAGCAAGGAACTAGAGATGGAGTCAAAATTGCCGTAGCAGTATCGGCCACAATCACAGTTTTTCTTTTGATCTTCGGCCATCATCTCATGGGGGTGTTTACGGATACGACCGAACTAGTTGAGCTAAGTATGCACATGATGCGTATCTTAGCGGTAGGGTATATAGCAATGGCCATCACACAGTGCTTGTCGGGGGTTATGCGTGGTGCCGGTGATACAATCACGCCTATGTGGATTTCCCTCATTACCACGGTTGTGATTCGAGTACCTGTAGCTTACGGGATTGCCTATTTGACCCGAAGCCAGCTATACCCGACAGGACGCCCCGAGTCCACTTTTATTTCTCTGCTAGTTTCCTGGACCATGGGGGCCATAATTACTACGCATTTCTATAAGAAAGGTGCGTGGCGGAAAAAAAGAATAACTATTCATGGGGAACCCGTGGTGGCCCATGATTAAGCAATCTACAGCGTGAGCCTAAGGCGTGAACAGCCCTTTTTGGCGGCATCTCTTGACAAGAGTCTTTTCAGGATGGTAGTATAGAAGCTGTCAGAAGAGCGCGGTCTTTGAGCTAGACCGAGTCTAGATTATGACAGAGAAGACACGCCGAAGTGGCGGAATCGGCAGACGCGCTACGTTCAGGGCGTAGTGATCAGTAGGTCGTGTGGGTTCAAATCCCACCTTCGGCACCAAGTTTCCTTAAGCCCCCATCGCTATGGGGTTTCACGTCGGCGAAAAGCGGAAATGATCACGAATTGATCACGAACCATATTTTGCCATAGGAAGAAGCCAGGCCGTTG
>JAAZMF010000170.1 GCA_012798955.1 Bacillota bacterium
ATTGTAGAACTTATTGAGCGTGGAGAGGCCGTTAGTTTCGGTGAAATAAGTCTTGATGACGAGACAGTCGACAACTTTTTCAGACATTATTTCCCTGTCCATGGTAGGCATGTGAACACGTACCAGTCCACTGTGTACACAGATGAATGGGAGCCGAAGGATATAGCGATGCAAACGCTAACAGGGACTGGGGAATGCCATAGTATTGACATCCTAGATACTGGCGAGACAGTTTCCGCATATAAGTGGATCAATCAGCAATGTGATAGGCCATACGCTCACGAGTCACTCATATGGATGCGGATAGAGGACGGTATACTTAGTTGGTATAGTGGGAACCCGGATGAAGAGACAGGGGTGCAGTTTGTCCTAAACTACATTCTGAAGGATAAGAAGCTGACCGAACTTGAATTGGAGACTATCACCGTAGAGGCAGGGACTTTTCAAACCCTCAAGATCACAACATACTCACCTGTACTGTATGAATGGGGGGAGATATGGCTAGCCCCTGAGGTGGGCATGGTAAAGTATCGTGGGGATCAGGAAGTGATGAATTTTGATACAGGCGAGTTTCTGGGCTATTTCAGATACGGCTTGGAGCTAGTTAGCTACTAGTAAGCAATGAGACGATCATCGGACTTAGTAGCAGACGATTGGCGAGAAGCGGAAGGGT
Source organism: Bacillota bacterium (assembly GCA_012798955.1). Taxonomy (GTDB): domain Bacteria; phylum Bacillota; class Limnochordia; order DTU087; family DTU087; genus JAAZMF01. The sequence goes on from JAAZMF010000170.1 coordinate 674, forward strand.
GATGTGTAGACATGGGTGCAATCGTTAGAGTTGGCGTAATTGGCGCGGGAAGGATTGGAAAAATCCACATTGAGAATCTCTGCTATCGGGTGCCCAATGTGGAGGTTGTTGCAGTAGCGGATATTGCCCTTGAGGAGACTCGAGGGTGGGTAAAGCAGTTTGGGATTACAAATGTAGTGGCTGATCCCATGCAAATCATTGAAGATGAAACCATTGATGCGGTGCTAATTTGTTCGCCTACAGATCTCCATGCCGAGCAGATTATCGCTACTGCCAAAGCTGGCAAGGACATATTCTGTGAGAAACCCATCGCCAACGACATTCAAAAGACCAAGGCCGCTCTGCGGGCGGTGGAAGAGGCCGGGGTGAAACTTCAATTGGGGTTTAACCGCCGGTTTGACCCCAACTTCAAAAGGGTGCGGGAGCTAGTTGAAAATGGTGATGTGGGGGAGCTGCATCTAGTTAAGATCACCTCCCGGGACCCAGCACCTCCTCCCATCTCCTATGTGAAGGTTTCAGGCGGCATCTTTATGGATATGACCATTCACGATTTTGATATGGCTCGTTATCTAGCCGGTGGCGAAGTAACAGAAGTGTATGCCCACGGCGAGGTTTTGATTGATCCCGAGATTGGCAAGGTTGGTGACTATGATTCGGCTGTCACCATTTTGAAGTTCGATAATAGAGTTACTTGCGTAATTGACAACAGCCGTCAGGCGGCATATGGCTATGATCAAAGGGTGGAAGTTTTTGGCTCGAAGGGCAGTGCCGTGGCCCACAACAAGAAGCCAACAGATGTTGAAGTCAGCACCGAGCATGCTGTTTCCACAGATAAGCCCTTGTACTTCTTCCTAGAGCGGTATATGGAGTCTTTTGCCAGGGAGCTACAGGATTTCTTTAAGGCCCTTGCATCAGGCCAGGAGCCACCTGTAACGGGGCATGATGGGCTGCAGTCTTTGTATATAGCCACAGCCGCGACCAAGTCAGCTAAGGAGAATAGGCCTGTCCCTATCACTGAAGTGCTGTAAGGTAGCGTAAGACCTCGGAGCGGCACTAACTGAGAAAAAGACGACCGACTCGGGTTTCCCTTGATGTCGGTTGTCTTCTTTGTGTGGTGTTTCCAAAATCTCTTCACTTAACTTTTCACGAATCACAGACTAGCTCTTGTATCTGGTATCGTTAGTTCTCCAATCTTCAACCTCACTGACATCTGAGAGGAGGGTGCTCCTTCAAGCCTTGACATGGTGGCCTATGGGCGGGCGCCCTAGAGCACAGGTCTCGGTTTTGTGTTACTCGCCCTCTTCAACGGCCTCCCGTCTCGGGTTATGCCTTCTTGGGGGTCTTGGTCCATAGAACTGATAGAAATCCACCTTGATATTCCCATTGAAGAGCTTCCGCTTTCTGGAAGCTTGTCTACCAAACAAGCGCTCAAAGTCGGGGTTAGATGTTAATACATAAAATGACCATGTATCTAGCTTGCCGAAGATGTCACCCATTTCCCGATAGAGCGCGGCCACTTCCTTGCGCTCTCCGATTCTCTCTCCGTATGGCGGGTTACATATGATCTTTCCGTATTTCCTCCGGGAACTAAGATCGCTAAGGGGGCTAGCTTGCCAGTGAATAAGCTCTGCAAGACCGGCGGCCTCAGCATTTTGACGAGCTATCTTTACAGCCCCTCCGTCAATGTCAGTCCCTATGATCTGCAGAGTGCGATCAAATTGCGCAAGCTCTCTGGCCTCTTGCCGGGCTTCCTCCCAAAAACTTTGGGGAATGTTGGGCCAATCTTCGCTGGCAAACGTGCGATGGATGCCCGGTGCTATGTTTAGCCCGATAAGTGCCGCTTCAATTGGTATTGAGCCTGAACCGCAGAAGGGATCCACTAGCGCGGTGTCATGGCGCCACCGGGACAAGATCACCATGGCCGCGGCCAAAGTCTCTTTAAGGGGAGCCTGTCCCACGAGAGTGCGGTAGCCTCTTCTATGTAGGCCCGGTCCAGTGGTGTCAATTGTCAAGGTGGCTACATCCTTAAGCAAAGCTACTTCGATTTTGTATGTGGGTCCGTCTTCTGTGAACCAATCTTTGTGATATCGCCTTTTGAGGCTCTCCACTACGGCCTTTTTTACAATGGATTGGCAATCAGGTACACTAAATAACGTTGATTTGACACTCTTACCCTCTACAGGGAAGTGGGCGTTTTCGGGGAGCCAATCTGCCCAAGGTAACTCCACTGTCTTATCAAAAAGTTCATCAAAGGTAGTAGCTGTAAATTCTCCGATCTTGAGCCGTACTCGATCAGCTGTCCGCAGCCATAAATTGGTCCTGGAAATGGCCTTCAGATCAGCTGGGAAAGTTATCCTGCCATCTTCAACCGAGAGCTCTCGGTAACCAAGGTCTCGCAGTTCCTCGGCGACTAGAGCCTCTAGGCCAAAGGTGGCCGTAGCCATTAACTCGATTTTCGTCATGATTTCTCCTCACATCTATGTGTCCATATGGTACCTCTATCAGTTTACCACGAAACAGGGCTTTTCCTGCAAAAATGCCCATCCCCACAATATGCCTCAGTGGTAGCCATCAAACGGGCACCATCCAACATCTGCTGTTGATTTATCCTGGATAAAAAGGTATGATTCTAGTGTAATTCACATAAACCCTCACAAGGTGTCAGGGGATATGGGTGTTTATCTGCGCTTAAAAAGGGGCTAATCAACTCATGACATTTTTGGGAATCGATATTGGCACGACACATAGTAAAGCAGGTTTGTTTGCTGAGGACGGTACCGCTTTAGCCGTGGCGACACGGCCTACTCCTTATCACAAATCACATGGGGGATTAATTGAGATTGACCCTGAAGGGTTATGGCAGGCAGTGCTACAGGCTTTGGAAGAAGTCCTTGAGGGGGGTGTGGGTGAATCTGTTCGGGTCATCGGTATCGCTAGCATGGCGGAGACGGGGCTCTTATTAGATATGGAAAGTGGTAAGCCCCGGACTGCCTTGGTGCCTTGGTTTGATGACCGAGCTAGGGATTTGGTAGATGTTAGTCTAGGGCAGGTTACCCCGATGGAACGGTTTAAGCGAACGGGTTTGCATCCGGCCTTCAAGTATAGCCTGCCTAAGATATTGTGGCTACGGGAGCAGGAGCAAAACATCACCAAGGGAGCGCTATGGCTTTCGGCTTCGGACTATATAGGTTATAGGCTAACTGGCAATTGCTCCACAGACTACACATTGGCTGCCCGCACCTATGGATTCCGTATTGATACAAGAACGTGGGACGGAGAGGTTTTGGAGAGCTTAGGGCTTGATCTATCGCTTTTCCCTAAAGCCTATCCCAGCGGACATGCTATTGGCAGTGTACTTAAGGATGTATGTTTGGGGCTAGGCCTAGGCAGGGATGTGCCGGTAGCCATATCCGGTCATGATCATAGCTGCGCAGCTTTGGCTGTAGGTGCTACCACGCCAGGAATTGTGTATGACTCCATGGGTACTGCTGAAAGCCTCATGGGCACCTTGAAGGAGGGTCCCTTAGGCGAAGCTGAGTATAGCTCAGGACTTACCTTTGGTTGCCACGTTTTGCCCGGACACATGTTTTGGATGGGAGGGCAGTCTAATGCCGGTGGTTCAGTAGAATGGCTGCGTGGCATCTTGTCTCCAAGCCCCCTTAACTATGATGAATTGGAGGGACTTCTAGCTCACACTGAACCAGGACCCTCCGGCATTATCTACCTACCTTATTTATCTGGCAGTGCTTCACCTTGGCCCGATGCCCATGCTCAGGGAACCTTTATCGGCCTACAGAAAAGGCACGGACAAGCAGATCTACTTAAGGCTGTGCTGGAAGGCACCGCTTTTGAGATGGAGGCTGTGCGTCGTAGTGCTGAAGCCGTAACTGGTACGCTGATCAATCAAGTGACCGCGGTGGGTGGTGGTACCAGAAATCCCTATTGGATGCAGATCAAAGCAGATATTTCCTGTTGTGAGTATGTTATTCCCCCAATATCGGAGTCAACCCTCTTAGGAGCGGCTTTGGTAGCAGGCCTTGGGTGTGGTGTGCTAGATAAAGGGCAAATCGATGGCATTGTAGCGAAGCAAAAACAGGCGGGGGTCAGAGTGATCCCCGACGCAGAGCGCCATGGGGAATACAGATACTGGTATGAAGAGGGGTATTTACGGTTACAGGAACCTTTGCGGGAATATTACAACTACTTATCTAAGGAGCGATCAGATGTATGATCAGTTCTAAAAACTCTAACGTAGTTTCATTGAACACTCTGTTGGAGGGAGCCGAACAAGGGCGTTATGCAGTGGGGTCCTTTTCTCCCCGTTGTACTCCATTGATTCGGCCGGTGCTTCGGGCAGGGGAAAAGCTGGGGTCGCCTTTGATTATCCAAATCTCCAGTCGGGAATTGGGTAGATATGAGATCACCCCGATTGAGTTTGCCGAGGAATTCTACAAAGTGTTACAGGAGGACGCAATCTCTGTTCCTGTAGCTCTGCATCTAGATCACACAGCGGATTTTGAAGTCATAAAGGCTGCTATTGCTGCGGGTTTTAACTCA
>JAAZMF010000024.1 GCA_012798955.1 Bacillota bacterium
ACGGCGGAGTTGTCGGGAATGAAGGTTGGAACTATGATTATCGTCTGCTACGTTATCAGTGGAGCACTTTCTGCACTTGCTGGGGTATTTATGACATCGAGGTTAGCCATGGGCTATGCCCAATTTGGTCTAGGTGCTGAGCAGCGGGCTATTGCTGCCTCGGTAATTGGGGGTGCCAGCATGTCAGGCGGTGAGGGAAGCGTTGTCGGAGCTTTCCTTGGGGTCCTACTGCTGGCGATTATCAACAACGGGTTCGTCCTCCTAAATCTGTCCGTCTATTGGCAAGGTGTTGTCAATGGACTCATATTGGTGCTAGCGGTTGGGGTGGATGCTATTCGCCGGGCGAGACGGGGAGAAATCCGGGACTGACACTCAGTTGTATGGAGGTGGATTAGTGATATGGCTGCTTCAGTTCTAAGTGTTAAGGGGATAAGTAAGAGTTTCGCTGGCCACAAAGTCCTTGACGACATAAACCTTGAGGTCATTCGGGGTGAAGTGCATGCAGTCGTGGGAGAAAATGGTGCTGGCAAGTCAACCCTTATGAAGATCATTGGAGGTATACATCGTCCGGACACCGGGGCCATTGAGATAGATGGGCAAGCTACAACCCTCATGGATCCCCAGGATGCTATGGCAAAGGGCATAAGCATAGTGCATCAGGAGCTTAGCCTTGTTCCTAATATGAGCATCGCCCAAAACGTCTTTAGTCGCAGGGAGCCAGTTAACCGGTTGGGTTTCATCAAGTGGGATGAACTATATAGGCAGACACAGGAGCTCATGGCCCGGCTGGGTATTGATATCGAGCCTTCCACCATGGTGGCGGATCTAAGTGTTGGAGTTCAGCAGCTGGTGGAGATCGCCAAGGCCATCTCCATGAATGCCAAAATCCTGATTCTCGATGAGCCAACGTCAGCCCTATCGGAGAAAGAGGTCGAGACGTTGTACCGGGTTATCGGAGACCTCAAGGCTAGTGGAGTCACGAGCATTTTTATTTCCCACAAGCTTCCCGAAGTCTTTCGGATTTCCGATGCTATCAGTGTTTTGCGTGATGGTAGGCTCGTTGGAACCCGAAGGACCAACGAGACCAGTACCGACGAGATTATTCATATGATGGTCGGGCGAGCCATCGAGGAGATGTACCCGCCTAAGGCTTCGTCAATGGGGCACACAGTCTTGTCTGTTCGGGGACTTAGCCGGGAACCTGCTTTTTCCAACATAGATTTCCAGCTACGACGTGGGGAGATCCTTGGTTTCTCCGGTTTGGTAGGGTCGGGTCGGACAGAGGTTGCTCGGGCGATATTTGCCGCAGATAACATTGATTCAGGAGAGATCGCCCTTAACGGTCATTCTGTGAAATTTGCTTCGCCCTTAGACGCGATTAACCACGGAGTTTGCTACTTGACGGAAGACAGAAAGGACTTAGGCCTATTCTTAACAAAAAGTGTTCGCAATAATATAGTGTCCTCGTCTTTGAGAAAATTCTCGACGAAAAATCGCTTCCTCAAGCACTCTGCTATTGGCGAGAAAGCCAAGTACTTTGTTAAGCATGTGCGGCTCCGCCCAGCCGATGATAGACCACTGGTGATGAACCTAAGTGGTGGCAATCAGCAGAAAACCCTGCTAGCCAAATGGCTATGTGCTGAGCCTGAGGTACTAATCGTCGATGAGCCTACTCGAGGTGTAGATGTGGGCGCTAAGGCCGAAATCCACAGTCATCTACGGAGGTTGGCCGACAGTGGAGTTGGGGTGATTGTGATCTCATCTGAGTTGCCTGAGATCTTAGGCCTTAGTGACCGGGTCGCCGTATTCAATGAGGGTCGTATCACCGCCATTCTCGATGGTGAGGGAACAACTCAAGAAGATGTGATGAAATACGCTACCATGTAAGGGGGGAGAGTTGTGAAGCGAATTGGTGCCTTTCTCAAGAAATTTACTCAAAATAGCCATAGTGGCCTAGCGGCATCGGTACTTCTGCTTACTGTTGTGATGACCATTGCATACCCGTACTTCTTGACACCCTTCAATATCGAGATAACTGCTATGGGTTTTATACAAGAAGCGTTGATGGCTTTGGGGATGACGTTGGTTATCATATCCGGTGGCATAGATTTGTCGGTGAGTGCTATACTGCCCTTTACTGCAATTATCGTGGGTTTGCTTCTTAAGACCAACCTTGGAGTGTCTCTATCCATTGCTTTGGCCTTAGTCGTAGCGATAATGTTTGGGCTGATTAATGCTCTGATGATCAACAAGCTCCGTGTCTTTCCGTTTATCGCTACTTTGGCCACATCCACCATAATTAAGGGAATCTCACTGGTCATAACAGAAGGGGCGACAATATCTGGATTCCCTGAGGTCTTCTACGTGATCGGACAAGGCAAGCTGTTGGGAGTGCCTATCCCTGTACTTATTTTCGTGTTTTTGGCCATCGTGTTTGCATGGCTTTTGAGGAA
>JAAZMF010000171.1 GCA_012798955.1 Bacillota bacterium
AACTTGCCTGATGAGGAGTATGATGCGCCACTAGGTATCTCCACAGGTGCGGGAGCTATTTTTGGTGCCAGTGGTGGTGTTATGGAGGCGGCTTTGCGCACTGTATACGAGTTAGTTACCGGTACAGAGCTAGAGAACCTGGAATTTGAGGATGTCCGTGGTCTTCAGGGGATTAAGTCTGTCACGGTGAGGTTGCCTTTACCAGAGGCGGCGGCAGCTGGAAGTGGGGATGTTGTGGGCCTTGATCAGTCGGAGCTGGAGATAAAGGTAGCTGTGGCCCACTCACTAAAGTACGCCAAGGTCTTAATGGATCAGATCCGTGCTGGGGAGGCGGATTATCAGTTCATTGAAGTCATGTGTTGCCCCGGCGGGTGCATCGGCGGGGGTGGGCAACCCATTCCCACCACCGATAAAGAACGTGGTCAGCGAATAAGAGCTATCTACGAAGAAGATGTGGGAATGCCCTTGCGTAAGTCCCACGAAAACCCAGCAGTTCGAGCATTGTACGAGGAGTTTCTCGGTGAGCCTTTAGGGGAAAAATCCCACAAGCTACTGCATACGCATTATCAAGCGAGAGAGAGGTTTTAGTTGGAGCTTTGGAGGCAAGGCTTACTGTTTTTGAACGCCAGATAATTGCAAGGAGGCAACTACTCCTAACTACCCCCCCACTTCGGTGGGGGTTTTTTTACCAGAAGGGCCTTTACTTAAGCCAAGTATAAAAATGGGCACTCTACAAGACAATACTGGTGAATCTACTAATACGAAACACGCGATGTGCGAATAAGGCGAGTCACGGAAACACGTAGCAGGAGGGTATGGTATGAGGCGGTTGATGGCGTTCTTGGTGGTAGTATCCTTGTTCACGCTGGTCTTGGGTCTTTTTAGCACTGTAAGGGGGCTGAATCTAGTAGAAGCGCAGGCTAAGCCTACACTCTTTTGGGGTAGTGGCGGCTATGACGTGCGACTAGTGCAATGGAAATTACAGAGCTGGGGGTATTATCGCGGTACGATCGACGGGGTCTTCGGTACGGAGACCTCTGGGGCAGTGCGCAGGTTTCAACAGCGTGTGGGGTTACCTGTTGATGGCGTGGTGGGTTCTAGGACCTGGGCTGCCTTGGGATTTGCCGTGCCTGCGCCCCAGCCTACCGCTGGCCGAGCAGTTGCTTCCCGGGGGATTGCTCGGGTTGATAACATAGATCTGCTGGCTCGAGTGGTTGCGGCTGAGGCTGAAGGTGAGCCCTATTCGGGTCAAGTGGCAGTAGCTTCCACCATTCTCAATCGTGTGGCCGATCCACGCTTTCCCAATACACTTAGTGGTGTAATCTTTCAGCCCCATGCCTTTGAGTCTGTTACCAATGGACTCATATGGCGACGGACACCAAGTGCCCAAGCCTATAGGGCGACAAGGGACGCGGCTAACGGATATGACCCTGGCTATGGTGCGGTCTTCTTTTGGAATCCGTCTAAGCCGGTAAATCCGTGGATTTGGTCGAGGGCGATCATCGTATGGATCGGTTCCCATGTTTTTGCTAGATAAACCAGTTGACTAAGGCAAAGGGGGTAGTGGCGGTGGGTAGATGGACCATTCCGGTGATAGGTTTGTTGTTGGTATTGGCGGTGGGAGCCGGCTTCTGGGGGGCCTCAAACTATAATGCCCGTCGAGATCTGGAGGTTACTGTTGCCAACCGTTATCAGGGTTCGTTCTATTCGTTGGTTGATAACATAGAAAAGGTAGAGGTGGGTCTAGCCAAAGCTCTAGTAGCAAATGGGATGCCAGAAAACGTCCGCCACCTTTCAGGTATCTGGCAAGAGTCAATGACAGGACAGGCAAATCTCAGTCAACTGCCTCTAGGGCATGATAGTACCATGTCTATCTCGAAATTCTTGACTCAGGCAGGGGATTACGCGTATATGCTAATGCGTAACCATACCTTGGGTAAACCCTTGACATCTAAAGATCGGGAACAACTAACCACCTTGCGACAACAGGCTACGATGCTAAGCCAAAATCTTCACGAGATACAAGCTACGGCATCTAAGGGGCGACTCAATTGGATGGAGATCGAGAGCGCTGCTCGCAAGAAGTTACCGAGGGTAAATACAACAGCCAAGACATCGACTACTAAGAATCCTTTCACAAAAATTAGCGATAGCATCGACAACTTCCCTACGATTATCTATGATGGTCCCTTCTCGGATCATGTAGCGCAAAAGAAGCCTAGGGGGTTAACCGGCGCCGATATAGATGAACAGGTGGCTCGGGATAAGGTCCTGGCCTTCCTACCCGGCCCCCTAAAAGAGGGTACGGCTCTGCAAAAGCATAGCGATATCAAGGGGAAGATCCCTGGATATACCTTTGTTGTTAGGCCGTCGGCCAGCAAGGGGATAGAGGCAGCCATAGATATTAGTCGCAAGGGCGGGCACATTCTCTCCATGATCAATTACAGAGATGTTAAGGAAGCCCGTTTGGATCTTGAGGAAGCAGGGGCGAAGGCAACAACGTTTCTAGCTAGCAAAGGCTTCAAGAACATGGTCCCCACCTATGCTACCCGCTCAGGGAACGTGGCAGTTATCCCCTTTGCCCCTGAGATAGATGAT
>JAAZMF010000172.1 GCA_012798955.1 Bacillota bacterium
AACAGCCGGAGCCATTAAGGGCTAGGGAAGGAATGATCAAAATGAAAGTAGCAGTAATCGGCGGTGGCAGTACCTATGCACCGGAGCTCATCTCAGGGTTTATCTCCCGCTATGAGAAGGTGCCTGTTAGTGAGCTATGGATGATGGATATTAACCCAGAGCGGCTGGAGACAGTGGGTGGCTTCTGCCAGAGGATGACGAAGCTTAAAGGTAGTCTCTTTCCCATTCACCTCACAACTGACCTAGTAGAAGCACTGCGGGAGGCAGACTTTATCATCACCCAAATTAGGGTCGGTGGCCAGGAAGCCCGCCATCAAGATATCTTACTAGGCTTAAGGCATGATCTCGTCGGACAAGAGACTACCGGTGTCGGTGGATTCGGTAAGGCTATGCGCACCATCCCCGTTATCTTGGATATCTGTGATAAGATAGAGAAATATTCTAGTCCTAATGCTTGGGTTATTAACTTCACTAACCCATCGGGGATTATCACACAGGCCATTAAGGATCAAACTGATTTAAACGCCATTGGGCTCTGCAATGTACCGATTTCCATGATGTATCAAGCAGCCCGGGTCTTAGGTACAACCCTCGATCATCTCTCCTTTGACTGGGTGGGCCTTAACCACTTGGGCTGGATGCGCCATGTGTATCAAGATGGTGAGGACCGCATCCTAGATCTAGTAGATGCTTGGATGGCTGAGCCCGATATTTTCAAAGTGGCAAATGTGCCCACAGCCAAGGTATCTCTCTTAGAATCGCTAAATATAATCCCATGCCCTTATATGCAGTACTTTTATTTCACCAAAGATGTTGTGGCAACCCTCAAAGCGAAACCTCAGACCAGGGCCCAAGAGGTTATGGAGATCGATGCTAAGCTTCTGGAGATCTATTCTAGATCCCATGGAGAAGAACTACCGGAGCTCATGCAAAAGCGTGGTGGCGAGCATTACTCCACCGCTGCACTCAATGTAATATCTGCTTACTTGAATAACACCGGAAGCGTAGAGATTGTGAATCTCCCCAACAACGGAGCTATCCAAGGGCTCCCAGATTCAGATATAGTGGAGGTGCCCGCGGTAATCGACCGCACCGGCGCTCGGCCCATTGCAGCTGGTCCGGTAGAAGCAAAGCTGATTGGTCTCATGCAGCAGGTGAAAGCCTATGAAAGGCTGACGGTCAAGGCTGCTTTGTCCAGGAGCAAGGCAGATGCCCTTTGGGCGTTGGTTGCCAATCCACTCATTGGGGATGTGACGTTAGCTAAGTCCTGCATAGATGAGATGAATGAGATATTCGATCTAGGATTAAGGTAAAGTAGGTGAAGCCCATGCTACAAAAGCGGGAGTGGTACAAACGAGTTACCACTATACCTTCCACCACTACCCTAAGGGATATGGAGGGAAGACAGACGGACCGGGTTATCCATATTGTCATCGACGGGGTCAGCCACAAATTCCTTGACGAGGTAATGCCAGATAGCATCAAGCATCTAAAGAAACATGGCACGTGGGTTGATAGGTGTCACACCATTTGGCCATCTATCACCGGCCCTGCCCATACCGCCATGAATAGCGGCACATATGCCGGAACTAATGGTGTGACCCTTCCCTATGTAGTTAATCCAGAAGACGGGACTATCCGCCAGATGAATTCTCTAGCGGAAAGCCGAGCAGAAAGCATAGTAGAAGCTCTCTTTCGGCAAGGCTTAAGAAGTGCCGGTATCTGCGGCCATATGAACCGGGGCATGCAGTACTTCGTCTCAGAGGCTTGTATTGGCCACCATGCTGAGCGGGTTACCGATAAAGCCATCAAGGCTATTGATGACTTTGACCCGGATTACCTCCAGATAGTCTACTTCGCGGTAGATACGGTGCAGCACGTCTATGGAGTAAATACCGACGATGCCCGGGAGTCCCTCCTTTGGGTAGGTGAAGAGATTAGCCGGCTCATAGAGAAAGAGGCAGGTAAGCGGACAACTTTTGTCATCTCAGCTGACCACGGCATGGTGGCCACGACTGATAGCACAAATGACCTCCTTGCTCCTCTCTTTAAAGAGCTAGGCCTCACTTGGCACGGTTATGGCCGCTTTGCACTCCTTTGGGGGGATGACCCTAAAAGCCAACTAGAGAAGCTAGAGGATGGAGTCTCTAGTGATCCCAAACTTAGCAGAGTTGTCCAAGCAGTATGGAGTAAAGATAACGAGCTAGCCACCCTAGGTGCCCGGGGCGAATCGTACGGCATAGGAGCTATACTGCTTCAGCCAAGCTACTCCATTACCTCAGGATCTAGCGGCACATACCCCGGTAACCACGGCGGTTATACGAAAGATGAGATCTTAGTGCCCCTTATCTTCTCGGGAGCTGGTGTAAAAGAAAATACAAAGCTAGACTTTGCCGAAACGGTAGACATCGCTCCCACCATCTGTCGGCTGCTAGGCTGTGAAGCACCTAAGGATGCGGAAGGGCGAATCTTAGATGTCTTCCTTGAGACAAGTGACGATCTTATGGCAGGTGAGTCGGATAGCAAGCGAATGGAGACCCTGGGAAAACTGCTAGGTTAGCAAGGAAGCTAATGACAAGCCCATGATCCCCATGATACAATACTAATGACAAACTAATGCCTGCGGGTAGGGTTACTACCTGAACCTTAGGGCT
>JAAZMF010000173.1 GCA_012798955.1 Bacillota bacterium
CAGGAGCTTCGCTATACTTCATCTCTGCGGCACTAACTGTTCCACAAAACAACATTGCTGCCAGTACTACGAATATCATCTTTTTGAATGCTAGACCGATTTTTGGCACACACGGTGCCCCCTTTCTATTGTTTACTCCCCTTGCTATTGCAAATCAGCCTTACTACGCTTGCCTCCTTTCCCGGCAGGTTTGGCCTTAAGCTGTTGGGTGACCTCTAGTTTTACACTCTCAATATGATGGTGGAGAATTGCCTGCCCACCTACTAGATCGCGGTTATATAGACAAGAAATGATCTGGCCATGTTCTTCTGCAGCCCGCATGACTCTAGTGGAAGAGACGGCTACCATGACTCGGATCAATTGGATTTGCTCCCGGATCAATCCCCACATTGTATTGAGCACCCGATTATTGGCTAATCCCACGAGCTCAGCGTGGAAGCGATCATCAGCTAACACATAGCCTGTCATATCGCCCTTCTCTAACTGCTCATAGGTAACATCTAAGATAGTGGAAAGCTCAGAGATTTCCTCCTGGGTCACGGTCTCGTAGACATCTTCCAAAGCACGACATTCTAGCGCACAACGAACGTTATACAAGTCAACTACGTCTTTGTCAGTTAGACTATAAACAAAATACCCGGAGCGGGGACGACGCTCAACAAGCCCTTCAGTGGCCAGACGGGATAACGCATCAAGAACCGGCGCTCTGCTGACCTGCATTTCCTCGGCCAAGCGCACTTGGCTCAAACGACTGCCAGGTCTGATCCTGCCCGATAAAATGGCTTCTTTGATAGCATCATACGCCCTTACATATAGCGGGTCATCTTTCAACGGAGTAACAATGCGTGTTGGTTCTCCACTCACTAACCTCACCTTTTCGTAGATTGTCGACAATATGTAGCATGTAGTCTACTTCGTTTATTCTCCATGGGAATCGAAAACCCTCTTGCTTGTGAACTATTTGTTGCGGGATGCTATGACATTAGACAAAAAAGAACTACTCACCCACTAAAGGCAAGTAGTTAAACGATGGTATTTGGTTCATTGGAGGTGCAAAAAAGGATATGACACGTCACAGTGGTCTCTATCCCTATGGTTATTGGCACACTCTATCCCATGACACTTTTTGGCAGATTGGGTGTTGGGACTGGAAGAATCCGGCATCTATCTCAAACTGGTTCACCTAAACGACTTCTCTAGAGACTCGTCTCTACAATATGAATCCTCTGCTTGCCACTTTTCTTTGCTTTCAGCATGGCTTGATCCGCGGTGGCAAGCAATTCCTTAAGATCAAAGGCGTGACCGGGAACATAACTGGCTATGCCGATAGAGCAAGCTACTTCAGAATATTCGTTGACCGCCATTCCAAGGGAATCTTCTAATGCTTGGAAAGGGAACCTCCGCTCACCCAGGATCGTGATCAGCGCTTCAGCTAGTCTCTTGGCAAAGCCAGCGCTCTCTCCTGGGAGCAATACACAGAATTCATCACCACCGATCCTATAGATTTTTTCGGCGTCGCCTGTAACCTCAACTAGCACATCAGCAAACTGTTGCAGAACAAAGTCCCCCACTTCATGCCCATGCATATCATTGAACTGTTTGAAGTTATCTAGATCTATATACATCAAAGAGTAGTCTCCATCCACAGGGACTTGATTTTCCTTCTCTATGGTGGAGTACAATTGGTATCTATTATTGAGGGTGGTGAGACTATCTTTGGTAGCTGCTATCTGAAGCCTTTGATTGGCCTTTTCCAGCTCGTAGGTTCGCTGACGTACCTTGCTCTCCAAATCTACGGCTAAGGCCTCGGCCGAATTCAGGGCTAGATAGAATCGTTCCGCCACCACCAAGGTCTGACTGAGTATAAAGACAAGCAACCCAAAGGGCATGGTGTTGGAGAGGCCACCAATGCCATGCAGTCGATTGGCGTAGGCAATGTCATTAATCACACTAGCTACCAAGGCCACAATTCCTATCGATAGCCAGTGAGTGCCTGACTGCTTGCGATAGAGGGCCTTAATCACCACTCCGAAGCCATAGACAAAAACGGTGACGGCGATCAGCTGTAGAGGGAAAAGCAAACGGGCATAGACCCGTAACGGTAGTGTGACAACGATTAGTGTAGATACCGCTATGACCAGATAAACGTATTTTCTACCTGAAGCTAACATGGCAGTGGTATATGTGGAAGACATGAAGGCGAGGAAGGCCGCCACCGCCCCAAAAGCACTAAGGTATTCTATCTTTGACAACAACTCAAAATCGAGGTCAGGCATGGCGGTACTCAAGAAAACTTCTCCCGTCGCGATACCCCGCAACGCGACCATGACGCAAAACAACCCCAAAAATAGCCCTGCCCGCTCCTGCTTCCACATAAGGAAAATGCAGGTATGGTAAATCCCAATCATCATTAGGCTGCCAAACGAAAATAGGTTCAAGCCAATGGCAAGGTCTTTTTTTCTCAAGATCTGGCTTGCCGTTCGCAAAGACAGCGCCTCCCACATCCCCCCCTTGACATGGGCGAAATTCGCCACGTGAATCAAGATTTCTATGTCAGGCGTATCAGTTTGAAAAATAGCAACTTGAGGCCTCCATTGCGGGCGGCTTGTCAGCCTACTTGTACCAGGCTCGCCGTTTGCGGCAACTTCCTTTCCATTAATAAAGAGTCTATAGGCAGTAGCAAAATCTGGGATCTGCAAACCGTAGTCGATGTCAGTTTCCTTCACATGAGTTATGAGACGGTAAGTACCATATCCATATGCTCCCATAGGCTCCGTATCAATATTAAATGTATTCCATAACCCGGGCGCCACTATAAAGCCACAGGTATCCGTTGCTACATCCCGAGGATCACCTGCAGCAAGGAATTGATACGGGTAAAATTGCCATTCGCCTTCGAGAATCAAAGGACCCGAAACAGCAAAATCCCAACCCTCAAGATCTAGAGTGCCCTGCACAGCTTTAGGCATGACCCGGGGGCGATGACTGTGTCTATCTAAGAACTTCACAGATGGCAACGCCAAAACACTGACGACCAGACAGCTAAGCAAGGCGATGGCATAGCGTTGATGTGGTCGCAATAGGCATCCCCCATTCTACCGGAGCTTCAGGACTCTGATGCCTAACTGAGGCAGCAACAGCACTAGCTGTCAAAATCCACCGGTATCAGTGAGAACTATTCGATCTTAAAGCCTGCAATCAAACCATTCAGCTCTTCTGCCATGTTATTTAGATGCTGTGCCGCCGAGGCAATTTGCTCGATAGATGCCGATTGCTCTTCGGTAGCTGCTGCCATCTGCTGGCTACCAGTGCCTATATGTCCAATACCTGTAGCCACTTCCTGAATCTGTTCAACGATGTTTTCCACTGCTTCCAGTATGCGCCTTAGCAGCTGGCTGTTTTCATCCACCACGGCAAATGTAGCCTTGACTTCTTCCGCGCCCCGATTCATGCCGACAACGGCACCATCGGTCTCTTTACGGATCTCATTGATCAAAGTCGTAATCTCCGATGTGGCCCTGGCAGATTGCTCAGCGAGCTTGCGTACTTCATCGGCCACCACTGCAAAACCCCTGCCGTGTTCCCCGGCCCGGGCAGCTTCAATAGCGGCATTGAGGGCCAGTAGGTTTGTCTGCTCAGCTATATCCGTAATCACATCTACTATGCGACCTATTTCCTCAGACCGATGATCAAGCCCACCAATAACCTTGACTAGATCCCCCATGCTAGTTTGCAGGCCCCGCATCTGAACCATGGCCTGTTCCGCTGACTTACCGCCCCCAAGAGCCATGGTGGAAATCTCATCGGCGGCCAAAGTCATCTGCTCCGCCTTCTGGGTCATAGTTTCCACTGTGGCAGCAAATTGGTTGGTGGTGGCTGCCACTTCTTCGATGGAAGCTCCAGTCTCCTCTGTTGATGCTGAAAGCTGGTGGCTTGATGCTGCGATGGCCCGGGAGGATTGGCTGACCCTCGTGACCATGTTTTTCAGATCCTCCACCATGGAGTTAAAAGCTAGGGATAGTTGGCCTAATTCATCTTCTGAAGCGGTATCTGCACCGACACTCAAATCACCGGTAGCTACTTGTTGGGCCATATCCCGTAGCCTAGCAATGGGCCTAGCTACATGTCTGGCGATATAATAGGCCACTATTGCACCTAGAACCATACCCGCAGCTGCTACCAAGAGCCCAATATTGCGCAGGTTAGACACTTGGCGCAGGACATCCCTTTGATCTGCCACAATAGCCACAGTCCAACCTGTTAGGGCCACTGGAGCATGGGCAACGAGCTGAGCTACTCCACGGGATGTATATCGATCTACCCCTGCCTCACTGGCAACCATTTTGGCAGCCGCTACCCTTAGTTCACTATCATCATTGAAGACATCTTGGTTCCCCATATAATCATGGTTAGGATGGGCTAATGTTGTCATGTTTTTGTCCATGATCCACCCATTCCCATGGCCGTTGATATTCATCTGCTCGGTTAGTGATTGTAGATAATCCAATCTAATCGTAGTGCCGATTACACCTACAGGCGCATCTACGCCGTCTCGCAGAACTGGTTGAGCGATGGCCACGACTAACTGCCCACTAGCCTTAGAGATAACGGGCTCAGAATACTGGATTTTTCTCGTGGATATTGCATCCTGAAAATACTGACGATCACTAATATCTTGACTACCTCCGGTGGAATCCACGGTAATACCTGTTCGATCCGCAATAAACATGAGCTCAAGATCTGGGTTAGCGGCAGCCAATCGCTCAAGGATGGGGATCTGTACTGCCAAAGTCATCCTCTTCATATCTGACGTATTGGCTAGTGCCAAGAGCTTCTCCCCTTGCGCGTGCAGCCAATTTTCAATGATAAGAGCATTATTTGTCGCTTCCTTGGCGGCAGCTTCGTAAGCAGTAGCTTCTGTGACCTTGCGGTATTGCGTATAGGTGATCCACGTGGACGTACCCAACAAAACCAAAATAGTGAGCACTATGACTGCTATTGTGCGGCTACTGAGACTCTTGGTCATAAAGGACAGCTGCATGGGGCTCGCTCCTTTGTCGGTGTAATTTTTTATTATATTGCAGGCAACTCAAATATTCCTTAAAAGGATAGGTAAAACCTTCGATATCTGGAAAGGGAATCCTTTATCTGCATAGAAGTAAATCATATGTTACACCGACACATCTTTGAATAGCTAGTAGTGTCTGGCATTATATAAAAAGGTGGTGATGGTACTCATACTACAGAGATTTTAGTCCACGCTGCCATGAAGAACCGAACTATTTTGAGGGAGGTTGTTTAATGTACCTATAGAAGGCTAGCCAATTGAGTCGATACATGCTATATGCACTCATGCTAACATTAGCTTTGGGAGCATTTGCAAATGTCATGGCCCAAGAGACTGTCAAAATCGGTGCTGTCTATCCGCTCACAGGTGCGGTGGCCACTACTGGAGCCGACTGCCGCAGTGGAGTTGAACTAGCAGTTGATATCATCAATGGAGTATACGATCTAGACTTCCCCTTTTCTAGAACTGCTGGAATCCCCAGCCTCGGCGGCGCTAAGATCGAAGTAGTGTTTGGTGATACCCGTGGGGACCCAACCCAGGGCATGGCCGAGACTGAGCGCCTGATTACTGAGGAGAACGTTGTCACCGTTGTAGGCGGATACCAAAGCGGTGTCGTGAAGACCGCTACCATGGCAGCAGAGAGACTACAGGTTCCTTATGTGCTATCTGATGCCACGTCCCCAGCCCTGACTGAACGGGGATTCAAGTGGTTTTTCCGGGTAATCCCCCATGACGGCATTCAGGCTAAAAACGCCCTGGAACTCGTCAAGGATATTGAGGCCAATGAAAATACAAGTCTACCCAATTTGGCCGTGCTTTGGGAAAACACTGAGTGGGGAGCCAACGTAGCCAAGGAGATCAAGACTTGGGCCGAGGAATATGGGTTTAAGCTAGTGGCTGACGTACCCTATGCTTATCGAGCTACCGACGTAACTAGCGAGGTACTTAAGCTAAAGTCAGCTAAACCCGACGTGATCATTCACGCCGCCTATGTCTCGGACGCTATTTTGTTTACCCAGACATTTAAGGCCATGGATGTGCGTCCCAAAGTCATGATCGGCATGGCGGGGCACCTCGATCCAAGCTTCCTAAACACTGTAGGTAAAGATGGCGAGTACTTCTTCGTCAGGGCTGTCTACGGGCTTGACCTTGCGGCACGGAAGCCCATGGTAGCTAAAATCAATGAGCTATACAAGGCCAAATACGGCCGGGATATGAGCCCCAACGCCGCTAGGAGCTTTACCGCTCCCTTTGTGGTGGCCGATGCCATCAATCGGGCGGGATCCACAAAGCCAGAGGATATTCGCAAGGCTCTGACGGAAACCAATATACCCGGCAGCGATCTAATCTCTCCCTATGAGGGAGTGAGATTCCATCCCACAACCCAGGACAACATCCTTGGAAGATCCCTGTATCTACAGGTGCAGGATGGAAAATTCCGGGTGGTATGGCCCTTTGATCTAGCGGCTGTACCGTACGTATTCCCGTTCCCTGATTGGGATAGATAAGGATCCCAACTAACCCTGACCCTGGGCGAATCATTCTAGCTTCCCCGATTCGCCTGGGGCTCCCTTGCTTTACGGCAAGACCATATCCCAGCATATACACACTACGACAGGGGTGATTTCCCATGTTCCTTCAACTTGTCACCGGAGGCCTATTGCTTGGCTGTATCTACGGATTGGTAGCTATGGGCCTTAGTCTCATATATGGAGTGATGGGTATTGTGAACTTCGCCCATGGGGCCTTCGTGATGCTAGCCATGTACGGGAGTTATTGGCTTTATCACTTACTAGGCCTTGACCCGGTGATTGCTGCTCCCTTAGTTGCTCTACTGATGTTTACCTTTGGTATAGTTATCTATCGCACCATTATTGGGAAAGTGCTCAAAGGCCCCTTCCTAGCTCGCTTGCTTGTCACCTTCGGACTGGGGATTTTCTTTGTAAACTTAGCCCAGTTCCTATGGAGCCCGGACTATAAAATGGTACAAAAATCCATCGCCCATGGGGTTATGATGCTAGGCCCGGTTTTTGTCGAACTGCCCAAGCTAGTGGCAAGTGTAGGTAGCCTAATAGTCGCCGGTTTGGTCTATTGGTTTGTTCGCAAGACTAAGACAGGCCTTGCTATACAGGCAATCTCCATTGACGGCCCGGCTGCCGCACTCATGGGCATTGATATTGAGCGTTTAAATGCCTTTGCCTTTGGGCTCGGTTGTGCTTGTGCAGGAGCCGCCGGAGCTTTCCTCGCTAGCTTCTACTATATCTTCCCCGATGTAGGAACCATGTTTGGCCTTGTGGCCCTCGTAGCGGTTGCCTTAGGTGGATTTGGCAGCACGGAAGGGGCCCTCATCGGAGCGATTCTGATTGGGATCATAGAAACTGTCGGAGGCTTCATCGTAGGATCGGAATACAAATACGCCCTGATTTTCCTTACTTATCTGCTGATAGTTATTGTAAGGCCAAGGGGTCTTTTGGGATGGGGGTCTGACTAATGCACACAAGCAAATGGAATACATGGGCCCTGTGGGGCTTTGTGGCCACCAGCATCTGCTTACCCCTACTTACCCGCGCCCGCTTTACCCAACACATACTCATCATGATCGTGCTTTATGCTGTCTTGGGAGAAGCTTGGAATATCATGGGTGGATATGTAGGTCTTGTATCTATTGGGCAAGCAGCCTTTTTTGGACTAGGCTCCTATGTGTCATCGTTCCTACTAGTTCAGTATAAGATCAACCCCTGGATAGGCTTCATCGCCTCTGGCCTAATTACAGGTGTATTCGGAGTTTTGGTAGGGCTACCGGTATCCCGCCTGCGGGGCAGGTATTTTGCCATTGCCACTATTGCCCTTGGGCAAACGATGAAAGTGGTCTTTGAAAACTGGCAGACAGTGGGCGCTGCCACCGGCTTGATGTTGCCCCTTGGCACAGAAGGTCTTCGGTATTTCCAATTCCATACCACGAAACTTCCCTATTACTATATTGGTCTGACCATGCTCTTGGCCGTGATCGCCTTCATGCGCTATATGGAGCGCACCCGACTGGGTTACTATTTCAAAGCCCTTCGGGAAAATGAAGACGTAGCCAGTGCCCTTGGCGTGAATCGCACATTGTACAAACTAATCGCGATTGGGATTAGCGCGGGGATTACCGGTATGTGTGGGACCTTTCTAGCCCAATACAGTCTATATGTAGAGCCAGAGTACATGTTCAACCATAATATCTCTGTAACTATTGCCTTGATCGCTGTGTTTGGAGGTACTGGCAATATTGCCGGACCTATACTAGGCGCCGCTATCTTGATACCTGTTTCCGAGTTGACTAGAGCTTGGATGGGCTCCAGTGGCACTGGCATTGACTTAATGATCTATGGCGCATTCATCGTCTTAATCTGTGTTTATCAACCGGAGGGTCTTATGGGCATCGTCAGCTCTGTAGCCCAAAGGACTAGAGCTTGGCGACAAGGGGGTGGCACCAGTGCCCAAGCTAGTAGTTAATGGCCTAACCAAGCGGTTCGGCGGACTTGTTGCCGTCAACGATGTATCCTTCTCCCTAGAAGCTAGCCAAATCTTGGCCTTGATTGGACCTAATGGTGCTGGTAAAACCACACTATTTAACTGCCTTACAGGCTTTCATAGAGTCGATGGTGGCCAGGTGGAGTTCAATGGAGTAAATATCACTAACTGGACTCCCAACCAAATCTGTCGCCTGGGTATCTCCAGGACCTTCCAGGTGGTGCAAGTACTGCAAGGGATGACTGTCCTTGA
>JAAZMF010000174.1 GCA_012798955.1 Bacillota bacterium
ACTTGTTTGAGACAAATAGTTGTCTATTTGGTTTTCAAGGTTCAATGGGAGATGAATCCTAAAAGGATCTTCCCTAATTCTTAGTATACGAGGAGGCGTCAGATTGACGAAACGACATGGTCTTTATGTATGCTTGTTAGTTGCAGCTATAAGTATTGCGGTGTTAGCTATACCGCTTGTGGCCAATGCCCAGGGCAATGAGCCAATCTATGGTGGCACTTTTAGTATGCCCATCAGTGACGATCCACCTCTATGGCCTGTAAAGGGCGGTCTTTTCAACCTCATGCCCAATAAACTGATCTATGACACACTAGTTAAGTATGATGCTACTGATCTATCTACGGTGGGTGGCCTCGCAGAATCGTGGGAGGTCTCTGCAGATGGTCTAGTATGGACCTTCAACCTGCGTGATGGCGTAAAGTGGCATGATGGCAAACCCTTTACTGCGGATGATGTAGTATTCACTTTTAGTGTTTGGATGAACCCTGAGGTTCCCTATTATCTCAGTGGCAATGTGCAGGGGCTCCGTAAGGTGGAAGCTGTCGATGAGTTGACAGTCAAGGTGTATGCCGACCAACCTATTGCTTCCTTCCCGGCACTCCTCGCCTACAACATGAATATCCTGCCTAAACATCTCTTGGACGGGTATTCCGCCGAGGAGCTGGCCAATCCCACCGAGTTCCTGAGACATCCCGTTGGTACTGGTGCATTCAAATTTGACAGCAAGCAGACCGGTAGTTACGTACGAGTAGTGGCCAATCAAGACTACTGGGGTGGACGCCCATATTTAGACGCAGTGGTCTTTAAGGTAATCCCAGATATCGATACACAACTAGCCCAGTTGCAGGCAGGGGGATTGGATTTTGTCGTCATTGAACCTTACCAGATGGCACCCTTGCAGAATATCAAAGGTCTACGGATCGATGAAGCACCCCAAGTGAACCATTTCTATATCGATCTAAACCACTATAATCCCATATTTCAGGACAAAAGTGTTAGACAAGCTCTCACCTTTGCCCTAGATAGACAGGCCATTATCGACAATATCCTGATGGGTACTGCCGAGCTAGCGACTGGCCCGATATCACCTCTGCTTGGGTGGGCGTATGAGCCTAATGTTAAGCAGTACCCCTATGATCCCGCCGAGGCCCAGCGGCTTCTAGATGCGGCAGGCTGGCTACCGGGTCCTGATGGCATTCGGCAAAAGGGTGATGTGCGGCTAAGCTTCACCATCGAAGTTGATCCTCACCCAGTCAGGCAACAGATAGCTTTAGTTGCGCAACAAGCTTGGCAGGCCATTGGCTGTGAAATAGCCTTGGAACTGTATGAGTACAATGTGATTGTCTCACACTCCCGTACTGCCAATCCTGTCTTTGATAGCAACCCCAACTGGCTAGTCACCCCGGCTGACCCGGATATTTCCACCTATTACCTTACTGATTCCGGTGGAAATACATCCAAGTGGTCCAACCCACGGGTAGATGAGCTATTAATGAAGGGCAAAGCCTGTGTTGATCAGGCAGAGAGAGCGGCAATCTACCAGGAGATCCAGCAGATAATAGCTGAGGAAGCACCCATTATCTACTTGTATTACCCAAAAGAAATCCGCGTCTTCAACAACAAGGTGCAGGGGTTTGCCCCTGTAGGGTATAGGGATGCCATGGTGTGGTCACACAAAATCTGGAAACAGAAATAGCTTTCGAGTTAATTGGTGTTAGCCAAGGTCCCCTGGTAGCCTAGGGGACCTTCAGAGTTAGGAGTGGCATTATGGGACGATATGTCGCCAGACGGTTGCTACAAACCGTTATCCTGTTATGGCTGGTTACGGTGCTGACCTTTGGACTGATTCTCTCGGCACCGGGTGGTCCAGCCATATTGTATGAGCCCGGCATTACCGCTGATCAGATACAACAGATGCGTCAAGCCATGGGTTTGGATCAACCAGCCCATGTTCAGTATTTCCGATGGCTAAAAGGCCTAATCCGCGGCGATATGGGCAATTCTTTGACTCTAGGCATGCCGGTATCTGAACTTATCGCCTCACGGCTGCCTGCTACCATGCTACTTTCGGTAGCTGCGTTGACTATTGCTATCTGCCTTGGCATACCTCTCGGTGTCATAGCTGCAGTTAATCGCGGAAATCTCATTGATAATCTCGTTACTCTCTTCAGTTTTTTTGGAATCTCGGTACCGGTATTTTGGTATGGCTTGATGATGATCATCTTTTTCGCGGTCAATCTAAAATGGTTGCCAGCGGGAGGCATGATGACTGTTGGAGACTCCTCCTTCCTAGATATCATGGCCCACCTAGCACTACCAGCTGTGGTCATCGGTACTGTGAATATGGCACAGATCACTCGCTATACACGCTCTGCTATGATTGATGTTCTCAACGCCGACTACGTACGTACAGCAAGGGCCAAAGGCCTAAACGAAGTTTGGGTCTTATTCAAACACGCTTTGAGAAACGGCATGATCCCGGTGATTACTGTGATTGGACTCTTACTACCTCGGATCGCTGCAGGAGCCGCTGTAACGGAGCAAGTGTTCGCTTGGCCTGGAATGGGACAGTTGGCGGTTAGAGCTGCCTTCCAACGGGATTACCCTACCATCATGGGTGTGACTTTAGTTGTTTCCGCGGTGGTGGTTGTCAGCAATCTATTGACAGATATAGTCTACGCCTATGTTGACCCCAGGATCCGTTTTGACTAGAAAGGGGGGAACCTAATGTCTGCAGAGATAACAACCCAAGCAGAAGCGCAAGGCCGGGAAGAGTCCTACTGGGGTAGGGCCCGGCGCCGCTTTTTCAAAAATAGGCTGGCCGTAATTGCACTAATTGTGCTGATAGTGATGCACGGGGCAGTGATCATACTTCCCCACTTTCTAAAGCACGACCCAGATACCATCAATCTCTTTGGCCGATTCCTACCACCGGGGTCTAAGGGTCATCTTTTAGGTACTGATGAGATGGGACGAGACGTCTTTGCCCGGCTAATCCATGGAGGAAGGGTCTCACTAGGGATCGGTTTTTCCGCAATGCTAGGTTCTATCATCATAGGGACGATGCTCGGAGCTCTAGCTGGTTTCTGGGGTGGATGGGTCGATATGATTATCATGCGGGTGACTGATGCCATGCTCTCGTTCCCGGTGTTTTTCATCCTCCTGACCCTACTCACCATTCTAGCTACTTCTATAAAGACCATCGTCTTGGTTATCGCCCTCACCAGCTGGATGAATGTTGCTAGGATTGTGAGGGGGGAAGTGCTAAGAGCCAAGGCATCTCAATATGTGGAGGCGGCCATCGCTTTGGGCAACTCCAATTGGTCAGTGTTGTTTAGGCATATTCTTCCCCAATCTATGTCATCCATCATTGTATCTGCTACGTTGGGAGTAGCCTATTCGATCCTGACTGAATCATCACTGAGCTACCTAGGATTAGGAGTGAAGCCACCTACTGCTAGCTGGGGGAACATGCTCAGCGGCGCCCGTTCCTATATCTGGTCAGCGCCAAAGCTGGTCATGTATCCTGGACTGCTCATTTTTGCCACCGTGTTACTCTATAACGCCTTGGGAGATGGATTGAGAGATGCCCTTGATACCTCGGCACGGGGATAGACCACACTACAACTGCACCGAAAGGGGATACCAATGAGGATTTGCTATCTAGGGATAGAGGAAAGACGAAAGTACTTACAGGAAGCAGCAGCTCCGGGAACCACCGTTGAGAACATGGCGGACTATGTCCCCAAACATGCTAAACCCATTAGTATTGAGTCCCTTTATGAGGAGTATCTGTCCACACCTCGCCTTTTTGAGATGGTGGTTGAGGCGGAGAAACGGGGATATGATGCTGTACTCACTGGGTGCTTTGGTGATCCAGGAGTGGATGCCGCCCGGGAATTGGTGAGCATTCCCGTCATCGGCCCTGGAGAGGCTTCTCTGCATACTGCTTGCATGCTTGGATACAGATTTTCTGTGATTTGCCCCGTGGAAAGTACCATCCGATCAACTCGAATGCAATCCGTCAAGGCGGGCCTGGAATCAAGGTTAGCCTCACTGCGTTCCCTAGATGAAGCTATCGTAAACATTAGAAAGGGGGAAGAGTCCACCTATCGCAAGCTGTTAGAACTAGCTGTAGCCTGTGTGGAGGTGGACGGTGCCGATGTTGTGCTCCTGGGCTGCGCTAGTGTTGCTTTTGCCTTCGGTGATCGCCTGGCAAAGGAAGTGGATTTTCCCGTCATTAACGGGCTGAAACTTTCACTGAAGATGGCAGAAATGCTAGTCGGTGCGGGGCTAAGCCATAGTAAGGTAGCATATCCCCTGCCACCTAAGCTTGAGGTAGCCGGTATCTAGACGATGGTTTGAGAGAGAGGATTCATGCAACAGGGATTTATTTCACCTAAGAAAGAAGGTGTAACGATTGCACTCTGAAGCCATAGTGAAGGTGGAGACGGCTAAAGTATCAATGCGAGATGATACTCTAGCTACTTCATATGGCCCTTCAGTATCCATGAGAGACCACGTCTTTGTCCGCATTTGGTCTTCTTCTGGTGAGTTTGGCCTAGGTGAAGCCTCACCCTTGCCCCATTTCACCGGAGAGATGGGAGATGAGATTCAGCGAACCATAGATAATGCTCTAGGTCCCTGCATAGTAGGGCTGAATCCCTTTGATATTGTCTTGGTCGAAGATGCTTTGGCCAGGGGACTGCCCCATCATAATACCGCCAAAGCGGCCATAATTACGGCGATATACGACTTGGCAGGTAAGCTCCTAGGGCTCCCTGTATGCCAGCTCTTAGGTGGCAGGTTGAGAGAGGAAGTGGAGCTAGCAACAGGGGTGGGTATTGGCTCTGTTAGTGCCATCTTGACTGAGATAGACCAGATGGTCCAACGGGGCATTGGCACAGTAAAGCTAAAGATTGGTGCCGACCCCCACCGAGATATTGAGGCCATATGGGCTGTGCGAGACAAATACCCGAAGCTAAACATTCGCGCTGATGCCAACCAAGGGTATACACCAAAAGTAGCCATGCAAGTACTGAGGGAGCTGGAACGTGCGAATCTACAGTATGTGGAACAGCCGGTAGCTGCAACAGATATCCGCGGTCTCCTGACTGTATCCCAGGCCACGTCAGTTAGAGTTGCCGCCGATGAGTCACTATACTCCCTGAGAAACGCCCTGGACCTGATTTCTCTGGGAGCTGCTGATGTCTTTGTCATCAAACTGATCAAGACTGGAGGTCTGCGGCAAGCCCGAGCCATCATGGAACTAGCCACAGCTGCTAGAATCCCTTGTGTCATTGTCAGCCCCTATGAAGGCTATCTGGGGCTGGCTGCGGATATTCACGTAGTAGCTGCTAGTATTAGTTGCCCTTGGGCAGCAGAACTTGGCTTTGGAGATCGGGCTTTAGAAGACCCTGTCACGGGTCTCTGTTTCGGTCAAGGGACGGTGAAGGTCCCCTTAGGGCCTGGACTAGGAGTAACCTTGATCACTGACCCCTTCACCTAGCCCCATAGCAAGTAGTCGGGGACGATTTCCGCAAAAAGGATAGGAGGAACACCATGAAGAAGGTTACTGATGTAGAACAAAATCTGATCAATGAACTCTCTGCTAAGGAGCTCATGCGTCATGTGGAGTATTTTTGTCAGTTAGATAGGACGTCGGCAAGTAGCGGGGAATTTGAAGCTATTGACTATATTGTGGCTGAGCTAAAAGCCTTAGGCATACCTGTGGATGTCCATGAATTTGATGCATTCTTAAGTTTTCCGCAGAAGGCCTCAGTAGAAGTACTAGAGCAGGATTGTTGCTCCGAGCATGCTAAGGTAGAACAAGTCCTGAGGGCTAAGACCCGGGCGTTTTCCGGCGCCACGCCGCCGGAGGGAGTGACTGGTGAAGTCGTTTACGTGCCTGGTGGCTCCGATATGTTTACCGATTTTGATACCAAAGCCAAATTGGAGCAAAGCCAGCTGGCAGGTAAGGTAGTCATGAGTGAAGGCGGAGGTCGCCAAAACATGCTGACTGCCCATAAACTCGGGGCCGTTGCCTACATCCACATGTGGCCTAGTGATGAGGATGTACTACATGAAGGGATCGTATCTCCCGTTTGGGGTACTCCCACTGCAGCTACCATAGACAATATCCCTGACATACCCGTTGTCACCATCACCAACGCCGATGGTGAGATGATAAAACAGCGTATCGCCCAAGGTAAAAGGTGCCTTTTGACAGTAAAAGCCGAGGTGGAGACTGGTTGGCGGAAACTACGTATGCCAGAAGTTAGGATCCCTGGTAAGACAGATGATTTCGTCCTGCTCGGAGGGCATATAGACTCCTGGCACTTAGGTGCCACCGATAACGCCAGTGGTAACGCTACCTGTTTGGAGCTGGCCAAGTTCTTCTGGCAGCACAAAGACGAGCTACAAAGAGGGGTTAGGGTTGCTTGGTGGCCAGGACATTCCACAGGTCGCTACGCTGGCTCTACGTGGTATGCAGATAACTTCTGGTTTGACTTACATGATCATTGTGTGACATACATCAATATAGACTCGCCTGGCCCTCTAGGGGCAACACAGTATGCTTTAGTGACAGCAGTAGCAGAGAACAGTCTCTTTGCCCAAGATATAGTAGAACAGCTAACGGGACAACGGCCGGCAATCGAACGACCAGTTCGGGCTGGGGATCAGTCTTTCTGGGGACCAGGAGTGACCTCCCTTTTCATGCTCCTCTCAGAACTACCTGCCTCAGAGAAGGCCTCCGTAGGAGGTAGTGGAGGTGCGTGGTGGTGGCACACTGAATATGATACCGTAGACAAGGTGTGTCCTGAGGTCCTACTTCTAGATACACAGATCCACGGGCTAGCTGCCTATCGTGTCTGCACCGCAGCCCTAGTACCATTAAGGTTAGTCGATATGGCATGGGAGCTCTGGTCCATCGTCGACCAATTAGCAGACAAAGCTGGTGACCTACCAAGTCTAAATCAGCTAAATAGAGAACTCCATCATTTGCACGATCTCACCGGCCAATTGGAGAAGCTGAGGAAACAGGCAGACTCCATGACGTGTGAAGAAAGGCGATTGTTTGACAGTACGATTAATAGAGCTATCAAGATCCTGACTCCCATAAACTATACAGTAAATGGTATGTTTGATCATGATCCGGCCATCCCCACCCCAGCGTTGCCGGGTCTAGCTCCAGCGGCGAAACTAGCTGAACTGGAGACTGA
The DNA here is from genome assembly GCA_012798955.1 of Bacillota bacterium. GTDB lineage: Bacteria > Bacillota > Limnochordia > DTU087 > DTU087 > JAAZMF01. The sequence goes on from JAAZMF010000174.1 coordinate 7,224, forward strand.
GGATAGTAGCGCTAAGTTTATCAAGAACGGACTCGTACGTCAAACCAATCGGGCAAGATATGCAGTAAGGTGTGCGACACAAGTAGTCGAAGCGTGCTTGAGACACTTTGCCTAGAGTGGAAGGGGCGGGCTTCCGCCCCTTCCTTCCGTCCGTAAGCTCCATGATGGGAGTCATTTGGAAGATCCACTTATTGGCTCCCTTCGTAGACTCTACGGGAAATCTTGGGAAAATGACTAGAAAGGAATCCTGGAACTGTGACTATAGAGTCAGTTGATAAGGCGATTCAAATACTAAACTTACTGGCGGTCTCTGGCAATCTGAGGGTAAATGAGATTGCCCGCAGACTGGATTTGACGCCATCCACGGCGTCACGTCTATTGTCCACCCTAGCAGATCGCTCCTATGTACAAAGGGATCATCGTACAAGGGAATACAAGATCGGCTATGGTGCCGCTCAGCTGGGGTTCGCTTTCTTGGGACGCCTGGAATTACGGGAAGCTGCCCGGCCCTACTTAAAGCAACTTGCAGCCCAAACAGGTGAAACTGCTTTGCTATCTGTTGTCAATGGATTGAATGTCATGTGTATAGATAAGATCGAAGGTAGTCACACTATCAGGAACCACGCGTCTTGGGGGGACATGGTGCCGCTCTACTGTGGCTCAGCCGGTAAGGTGCTACTCGCCTTCATGGCTCCGGACAAGTTAGCTCAACTCATGGGGCTGTTCGAGTTTAAGGCCTTTCAAGTCAACACGATCTCGTCACCTGAAAAGTTACTACAAGAACTGGAGAAGATTCGCCGAGTGGGTTATGCTAGCAGTATAGAAGAGTTCAGCCAGGGTGGAGCCGGTGTGGCGGCCCCAGTATTCGATCATCAAGGCCAAGCGGTAGCTGCATTGCACGTCGGTGGTGTGGCCAGTCGATTGGTTCCGGAGGCACTAGATCAGCTCGGTAATCTTGTAAGAAAAGCAGCAAAGCAGCTATCTCAAGATCTCGGCTATGTTCTGCATCACGCAAAGAAAACCGACAGTCTTTCGATCGGATAAGCGCTATCGCTAGGCATCGTGCGGGACAGTTGCCCGTGGAACCACAGGAGCAGAGCCGTTTCATCGTTCATCCCATAGATGGTCATGAATCACATCAAATTCACTAGAAACGCCACGCTTATTACCTTGGATTTCAGACTTATTGCGGCGGCAACAGCCATCAACATATCGTGTATACCGCTCTCAAACATCTAGTGAACATTGTCCTACCCTAGCCCAATACGCACTATCTTGAGAGGGAGAAGCGGGCAAACAGACCCTCGCTATATGCTGGCCCCCGCTCCCCATCTTACCCCTGCTCCTAATCTAGTCTAACCTCCATGAACCCACCAAAGTCCTTAGCCATTTCATCGTATAACGCCTTACCTAGAAGGCTTGTATAAATTTCGTCGGCCTTCGCTATGGGGTCAATATCTTCGAACTGCTTTGGGTAGAGCACCTTGCCGATGTAGTAGGCGTTAGCCATGGCGGTGTCAATGTTAGTACTGTAGTAGTTATATGGTAGCTGTGCATAGAGCTTACCATTTCTAACAGCAGATAGGATGTTGTAAAATCGGGAATTCTTCTGGTAATCCTGGCGGACTGGCTCCAAGCCCCCTTGATCTAGAAATATGATATCTGGATTCCAGCGTATCAACTGCTCCTTATCGATCATTAGTGAACCAGTCTTGCCTAACTCATCAACGACGTTCTTGGCATGGACTGCGTTAAATAGCGCATAGTTACCCTGTGTGCTTTCAATTCCCAGGGACCCTTTCATGTTGATGGCACCCATGTACACAGTGGGTTTTTCGGAGTCGGCTATATCCTTAGTCCTCTGATCTAGATCCCGCCTACAACTCTCCATATAATCTACGATGAGCTTTGCCTTTTCCTCATAGCCTGTAACCTTGCCAATCAGCCCAATAGAATCGTAAAGCTCCGGATCAAACACGGCGGTCTTCCCATAGCTAATGGCCACAACTGGGATACCTGTTTTGTTTTGCAGATTATCTGCAACTGATCTGTCTGCCCCGTATGTACTGAAGATCACTTCGGGTCTAACGGCAAGGATTTTCTCGGGATCTGGTGCGTTATTGGGCCCACCAGCTCCGATGACAGGCAAGTCTGCATATGCTGGATTGGCAATCACATATGGCTTACCCATGGCACTACCTCTGTCCATCTGCTCAATGCCCACAATCATATCCACATCCTGGAAATAAGCACACAATCTCAGGGCCCCGGGGCCAATGGCAATAACTCGCCTTGCCGGTGCATCAAACGTTACTTCTCTTCCTGTCATGTCTGTTACGTGAAAACCCTCTGATGATGCTAGTGCACCCTGGCTCGCCAGAGTCATACTAACCCCCGCTACAAGCATCATGCCAAGCCAAAATACCATTGCTAAAGGCTTCCGAATCCACAACATAACTACCCGTCTCCTCACTATCTATCGAGCCACTAGTCTCCACCAATCACTAAGCTGGTATCACCACAGGCACATCGCCAAACCGCCGAATGGTTACCGGTACCGAGTACACACCCTCAATATTTTCCGGTGTCATGACCTCCAGACCGCCAGCAGCAAAAATTTCGCCATCCTTCAATAAGATGAACCGATTAGCAAAGCGCATAGCCAAATTCAAGTCATGCATGGCCACAATGGCCGCTAGGCCCTGCCCTTCCACTAGGTTCTTGATCAGCCTAGCCACATCCAACTGATTCTTTAGATCGAGGCTGCTGGTAGGCTCATCCAAGAGGAGCAATTGTGGCTCTTGGGCCAAGGCCCTCGCTATGACTACTTTTTGCCGCTCTCCCCCACTCAACTCGTCAACATACCGTAGAGCGTAGTCATCTAGTTCAAGTGCCTTTAGGATATCCAGGACGATTTCTAGATCATTACTTGACGCCTCCCAGCGAATGTAGGGCTTTCTACCAAGTAAGACAGCGTCAAAGACAGTAGTTCTTAGGCCATCGTGGTCTTGGGCCACATAGCCAATCCTTCTCGCTAGTTCTCGCCTGCTTAAGGCAAGGGCATTATCACCGCGGATGAGCACTGTGCCCAACTGAGGCTTCAAAATCCTATTGATACATTTCAGTAGCGTTGACTTACCAGCCCCATTGACCCCTAGAATGGCAAGGAAATCTCCTTTAGACGTAGTAAACCGAATGTCTCTAATAATGGGGCGACTTGGGTATTCAAATTCCAGCCCATCGACTTTTAGAATCACTGTCTGCGATACCCCCTTGCCAAAAGATAGAGAAATAGTGGGGCACCAAAAAACGAAGTAATAGCGCCTACCGGTAGAACCACCGGCGCCACCAGTGTTCTAGCTAATGTATCAGAGACAAGCAAAAGCAGTGCTCCCATAAGTGCTGAAGCCGGGATCAAATGCCTATGGTCTCCACCCATTACCCTCCGCATTATCTGGGGGGCAACCAAGCCAATAAACCCGATAATCCCCAAAAACGAGACAGCTATAGCGGTAATCAAAGACGATACGACCATGCCTCCCATACGGACACGCTCTACGTGGACTCCTAGGCTCTTGGCAGTCTCTTCGCCACTCGCAAGCGCATTGTAGTCCCATCTCCTAATCATAAAGTAGACCATGGCTAGGCCAACAATACAAGTCAAGATGATGACTTCATGCCAAGCTACTCTACCCAGATCACCAAAGGTCCAGAAAACTGCCGCGGCGATTTGCACGTCTTGGGCGAAATATTGGATCAAGATAGTACCCGCAGAAAAGAGCGAACTCAAAGCTACACCAGATAGCACTATGGCCTCCGGTGAAAAGCCACCGGTCCTAGCTAGTAACAAGATCACTACGGTGGCCACCATGGACCAGATGAACGCGAAAATCGTGACGAAATACGGATTGTTGATATTCACTGGAGTAGCACCGGTACTGCGAATGGTTCCGGCGCCAAACACAATGATCGCCATATTCGCCCCAAAGGCCGCTGCATTGGATATCCCCAATGTGGAAGGGGATGCCAAAGGGTTTCGTAGGTTGTTTTGCATAACACATCCGGCGACTGACAACCCGGCACCGGCGACAATGGCTGCCAAGATCCTGGGCAAGCGAATTTGCCATATCACTATATCTGCAACATCGGCACCCGTACCGATCACCGCTTTGATTACCTGATAAGGATTTAACTTGATGGAACCAGCATTAAGAGCGATGAGCGCCATCAAGATAGTCAGAAAGACAAGTAATGCTATCACAGAAGCCTTGCGGACCGTATGTCGTTGGTAAGAATCCATCTGCTGAGTGTTCTCTGTAAGAGACATCTAAGCCTACCAGCCCCGGGAGTAATCTTTGAAGCAATCTAAGCATACGGTTTTACCGCCACTTAGCCGCATTCTATGCTCTGGTGCGCCTTCTCCGCACTCTTGGCACATGACGGAGTTAAAGAGCCTCGCCCTTTCCGGAAGCTCAAAAGAGGGTTTACTAAAGGTAAATATCTCATCCACCGGGGCATTCAGTAGATATTCCTGACGCTCCTGACGGTCCATCTCTCTGTTAGCTGGTTTCAAGATCATCCTCAGGCTTTCACCATTGCTCCGGTTAAAAAAACTAAAGGCCATCTTGCCCGTGGGCCTGTATATGAGGTTGCCTTTGCCAATTGTACAGCCGGTAAGTAGCTGCACCGCATCAACACCACAAGCATCATTCTCGGTGACACAGACAATCTGCTCATCTGGTGAAAAGTCAATCCCCATCTTTTCCCTAGCGGCCTCACAGGCCTTAACACCTATGGCAAGGCCAGGGCACTCATGCCCGTGGAAATCAACAGCTTTTTCCCATATCTCCCTATTCATGGCGCTCCTCCTCAGCTCGCGACACCCTTAGCGACTATTTAGACACTTGAGGGGACAGTTATTCTGTCCACCGCCAGGACCATCAAACACCGTTCATGGTGCAATCATGGTCAGCGTGTCACGATTGTCACAACCTGTGTTACTCATCGACAGTTCTAACTTCTATGCCTTTGGGGATTTTCCTTCTATTTCCCTGTTGTTCCCCGATGAGATATTTGCGTAGGGAAAAAGCAATGCCCACCCCAGTCGCTCCTCCAATCTAGAACACCAACATATCCCAAATTGGGGAGCATTACCGCGATGGGCATACGTGCTTCTTGGACAAGAAGCGCCTTAAGATTGATTTCGACCAACAAGCCAACTGATCTGCCTAGCTAGAGGCATAACTTGACAATATTTCTCATAGAGCACGGTATACTTATGGACAAGGTGTGGAACCGGCTCATAAAGACATAACACCCGGTAGGTCTGAGATAGCGCATCATGCTCGTCATCATATACCCCGACTCCAAGCCCCCCAAGCAATGCGGCACCTAGTAACGTTGATTCCTGTACAAGGGGGACTTCAATGGGTTTATCTAGGACAGCCGCCTTAATCTCCATCAGGAGCCGGTTCTTAGTTCCGCCACCAATGGCATGTAGCTTGGGAACGGTAAAACCTAGGAGTTCCTCGGAACCCCGTAGGACAAAGGCAAACTCCAAGGCCAGCCCCTCGAGTACAGCCCGCAAGCAATCCTTCCTTTGATGGTAATCCCCGATACCTAGGAAAGAAGCCCGACTGTGCGGATCCGGACTAGGTGGCCCAGCACCCCGCATATGGGGGATAAACATCAGATCCCGGGCGCCAACTGGCGATTCCCGGGCTGCTTCAACCAGCACATCGTATATACTAACCCCTCTATCCTTGGCCAGCCATTGCTCTTTGACACCAAACTCGTTTTTGAACCACTCTATGCTGAGCCCAGAGGAATTGATGCCACCAAGCAGGTAATATGCATCACCTATAACATGGCAGCCCAGTCCGAAGCCTTTGGCGGTCTCTAGATTAAGCTCAGGAATCTCGCTATATGCCATGACCAAGCTCTCGGCTGTGCCAAGGGAGTCAAGCGCTCTTCCCGGCTCGAAGACTCCCGTTGCAAATGCACCACATATATGATCGTGGCCACCTGTACACACTGGCACCCCCTTGGCAAGGCCAGTACTGGATGAAGCCATACCTGTGACCTCGCCCACCACTGTCCCACCTTGGTATGCTGTAGGAAAAAGGTTAATGTCTAGCTCAGCGAATTCCGCAACCTCCGGTGACCAGTCTCTTCGATGGATGTCAAACAGCATGGTGCGTGATGCAATGGAATAGTCTGTAGCGAATTCCCCGGTTAGCCTATATATAATGTAGTCCATCATGCAGAGCCACTTATGTGCCTTTACTAGTAGCTCAGGTTCCCAACGTTTTAGCCAAAGGAGTTTCATCAGGGAATAAATATAGTCAGGGCTCAGCCCGGATATGGAAAACACCCGTTCAGCCCCAAAGGAATGGATCCAATCATTGACCATTTCCCGTCCCCTAGAGTCATGCCAAGCGATTATCGGGGTCAAGGGCTCACCTTTAGCATCTAGTAATAGCCCCGCCTCACCCATGCTAGCCACAGCAATGGCAAGGACCTTGGCCCCAGGGGGAAGCTCATTGGTAACCTGCCGAAGTAGACCCGAAACGCTTTCCCACAACACATCCGGATCGTATACCGCCCTACCCTCGCCCAGATCAACCACCGGCGTTCCCGTTAGCTTTACCACCACCGGTTCGCCTCTGATAGTAAATGCACCGCCTTTAAGGTGTGTAGTTCCTATATCCAGACCCATCAAGTATTCCATATGAAGTCACCCCCCAAGGCATGGGACTCGTAACTACATTCGTCCCAGGTTAAGCGCTAGCTACAATCGTTAGACATGGCCCCTTAATGGCTACTAATAGCCACCTTCTTCTCGAAGAGTCTCATACATGGCCAGAAGGTTTTCAACAGGAGTCAGCGCCTGAATATTGTGGATGCTATTGAAGATAAATCCACCGCCGGGGCCGAAAGCCTTTATCCGTTCCGAGACCTCCCGACGGACATCTTCCGGGTTGCCAAATGGTAAGGTCCTTTGGGTATCCACCCCACCACCCCAAAACGTGATCTTGTCACCAAATTCTCGCTTCAAATCGTACATATCCATGTCAGCAGCTGAGCACTGCACTGGATTTAAGATGTCGAAACCAGCATCAATAAAATCAGGGATCAAAGCCCTTACTGATCCACAAGAGTGAATAAATGTCTTCCAGGACGTGTTTCTATGGATCCAAGTATTGATCTCTTTATGAAAGGGCTTGTAAAGGTCTTGATATGCGGCAGGAGACATGAATGGTCCATTTTGGGTGCCAAAGTCGGTGCCACTTACAAATAGCACGCTTATCTTGTCACCTACCACCTTATATATCTGCTCCAGATTGTATAGAGCTATCTCACATTGGCCTTCAAAAACCTTATATATATAATCTCTGCGAAGCACTGTGCTCACGTACCACTCTTCCACATCCCTAATACCCTTGGGATTCCTTAGGTTGATGCCCGGCACTAATGCTATATCCCCGAAGCCCGCGGCAACAAAATTCCCCACAATGGCCTTGTCGGTTTCGGTATACAGACGCTCTGCTTCGGTCTTTAGATACTCAAGATCCGCCGATGATATCCTACCAAACTCTTCAAGGTTATCTGCAACATCAAGATTAGAATCATCGATGGGCCCTTGGCGAATAATGGCATCAAAATACCAACCATCTTTGGGCATTACGCCACTGGGCTTTGCGGTCTTGTCCCCAAGGGGATATTGGACTAGACTTCCATCTGGCTCCAACTCAGTGTTAAAATCTCCCGGGACTAAGACTGGAGTGCCATCAAAGGTCTTCCAAGGCTTCCAACCCTCGTTTTTGAATCCAAACATTGTTGTCGGCAATTTTAGCTCAACGACGTCCACACCTAGAGCATCCATTAAGTCTGGCCCTATCTCCCCTAGCATCTGAAATGGCTCCACTACCTTCACCGGGGTACCGGGCTCATCGAGTTTCAAAGCTTGCCGCAACTTATATACTGTACTAACGTGCATACCTGAAGTAGTGGTCCCCCCTAGATCAAGGGGAACACGATCCGGCTCCCTATGATCAAGGGCTAGTGACACCCGTTGACGCGAATTCACTGTTAAATCCCCCTTGCACTAATCTCCAATAATCACTTTATACAAGACGTATCCCGGACCGCATTAACCATAGCCCAGAAGTTTTCCAGGGGAGTATCGAGCTGGACATGGTGAGTTGGCGCTAAGATGAGTCCCCCTCCTTTGCCAAGAGTGCTGGCACGACACATTACCTCCTGCCGAACATCACCGGGGGTACCAAAGGGCAATGTGCTTTGCACATCGATTGAGCCCCAAAAAGACAGCCGATCACCGTATTGGCGCTTAAGTAACATCGGATCCATGCTACCGGGCTGAATCGGGTTTAGAACATCTATACCAATCTCAATCAGGTCTGGAATAATGGGATAGATATTGCCATCGGAATGATATGCTACCTTTACATCTGGGTTTATTGCCTTAAGTGATGATACGAAATTGGCCATCCTCGGCTTCAGGAACTTCCTCCATAAATCCGGGGACATAAGCATTGCCGATTGAGCTCCGACATCATCGCCGGTCCATACCATGTCCACGCCTAGTTCAACGAGTTTCTTGGCCGCGGCGAGATGATAATTGTAGGGTATGTTCAAAATAGCTTCAGCCAGATCAGGATCAATCAAAAAATCCATTAACAGCTGATCCAGGCCGCGAAGGGCCCATGCGCACTCAAATATGGTCGTGACCGTTACCCCCACTATCCAATAGTCTTGTTTATATTTTGCTATCATGTTCTCAGCATCTTTGTAGAGCTCCAGTCGATAGGGGTCCGGTGCTTCATACGATTCAATGGCACTATCATCAGCTAACGGATGATCCGAAATCTCTGTATATCTGCCTACCCCGAATTTCGTTTGATAGTTGACAGACCTCCAGCCTATACCCCATTCGTCGGTATATATGTCGCCGTCTTGGTAGTATGAGTTTGCCCATCCCACTGATGTGAGTAGCAGATCCGCACCAAGGGCAATCTCCAGATCATAGGTGTTGCCTCCGCCGTGGGGATTATGGACGCTATCTCCCGTTAGGCCCATATCCCTTCTGAGTCTCTCGGCAAATTCCGGTGTAAAGCTAACTTGGAGAGGGCATCTATCTGGTGCTATGTGATTTAGTGTAGTCTCCACCCTAGTGCGGGGTTTCATGGTATCGCGTCTCCTTAACAGTAAAATATCGCAAAATATCGAGAATCTCCCCATTGCACACTGTCATGGGGCCCTACAAGGTTAAGGTCGCTTTCTGCGTCTAACCTGATCGAAAATCACAGCGGCCAGTAATATAGCACCACGGACCACATACTGATAAAACGTAGGTATATTGAGCAAGTTCATGGCATTTTGCACGGTGCCCATGATAAATACTCCCACTATTGTACCTGTCATGGTACCCACACCGCCGGATAGGGATACTCCACCCAACACACACGCTGAGATAACATCCATTGCAAACCCCACGGAAGTTGCAGGCTGTCCACTAGTCATGCGGGATGCCAGTACAACTCCGGCTAAGCCCGCCATTAAACCCTGAATAGCAAAGATCATGATCTTTGTTCTTTGAACAGGAATTCCGGCCAACCGTGCAGCCTCTCTATTGCCCCCAATGGCCAGGGTGTTACGACCGTATACTGTCTTGTTTAGCAGGAATCCAAAGGTAGCAAAACAAACGATGGTGATCCATATCGGCACCGGTAGACCAAGGAACTGGCCAGTTCCCAAGACATAAAAGGCTGGGTCATATATACCAACTGCCCGACCGCCAGACACAATATACGCTAGACCCCGCACGATCTGCATAGTAGCCAAAGTCGTTATCAACGCATTAATCCCGATTTTCGCTATGATCAGACCGTTGACCAAGCCTACAATGCCACCGGCCAGAACACCACTTAAAATGCCAAAAAGCACACTACCAGTATCGTTTATAACTACAGCAGCTAGTACTCCCGAAAACGCAACTACAGATTCAATGGAGAGGTCAAAATCTCCGGAAGCAAGACAAAACAGCATGGTACATGCAACCATTCCCACCATAGACACCGACAGGGCTAGGCCAACCATGTTCACCGGTGTGAAAAAGTACGGAACGAAAATCGACAAGACGACAAAAAGAATAATGAAAACCAGTAAAATTCCGGATTTCTCCCAAATCCCCCTTAGGATCCCTTCTTTTAAACCATCTTGGCCGGCCTTAACTGTACCGGCATCAGCATTGATGTTCACCGCAATCCCTCTCTTCAAATAACCCTTTGGCGGCAAAGGCCCCCAAAAGACATAACCTTTAGTCTAGTTGGCAACAGGCAAAGCTAAACGCAAAAGCTTTTCTTCATTTGCTTCATCCCTAGCCAACGAACCAACTAGACTCCCCTCACGCATCACCAAGATGCGATCCGAAATCCCCAAAACCTCCGGTAGCTCGCTCGAAGCAATCAAGACACCTATCCCATCCTCTGCCAACTCACCAATCAAATTATAGATCTCACTTTTAGCCCCTACGTCTATCCCTCGGGTAGGCTCGTCAAACAAGATGACCTTGACATCTTCAGAAAGCCATCTGGCCAATATCGCCTTTTGCTGGTTGCCCCCGGACAGGTGAACGATGAGTTGCTCTAGAGATGGCGTTCTGATAGAGAGCCTTTCCACAAATTCCGCCGCGTTAGTTCGCTCTGCTCGCTCATTGACAATGCCCAAACGTGCCATGTTGCGTCTAGCGCTTAAATTGATATTCTCTTCAACAGATAGAATAGGAATAATACCTTCCTTTTTGCGATCTTCAGGGCAAAACACGACACCATGATGAATTGAAGCATTGGGATTCCTAGCCGTGACCACTTCACCCGCAACCTTTATGTGGCCCGCATTGGACGGTGTGGCCCCGTAGATTAGTTTCATGAGTTCTGTGCGGCCAGCCCCTACCAAGCCGAAAATCCCGACAACTTCACCCTTGGCAACACTAAGACTCACAGGCTCTACAAGACCTGGACCCATCAAGTCTTTTACCTCCAGAGCCGGCCCCCGATGCCGACGGGGCGAGTAGTTGTAAATGTCACCAATGGAGCGCCCCACCATGTTTCTAACTAAGGTATCTTGGGATACCTCTTCCATATCCACGAAGGTTTCAACTACCCTGCCATCTCTTAGGATAGTCACAGAATCGCATACCTCAAATACCTCCTGGAGGCGATGGGAAACATAGATGATCACTCTGCCTTGGCTTTTTAGTCCCCTCATTACATCGAAAAGCTTGCTGACCTCTCTGTCTGAAAGGCTACTAGTCGGCTCATCAAAGGCGATTACCTTTGCATCTCTAGACAATGCCTTCGCGATTTCTAGCACCTGCTGTTGAGCAATGGAAAGTGAGCTCACCTTAGCCGTTGGATCAATATCAGCATCGAGCTCGGCCAGCTGGCTAGCTGCCAGAGCATTCATCTGTTTCTTGTCTATTACACCACGGCGGTTTGGATAATGGCCAAGACAGAGGTTTTCTGCTACGGTTAGCTCGGGTACAAGATTAAGCTCTTGATAGATGATAGCGACACCGGCTTGAATGGCATCACTAGTTGAATGAAAAACATGATGCCTGCCACCAAGGGAGATATGCCCCGCATCCGGTGTATATAGACCGCTTAAGATCTTTAGTAAAGTCGATTTACCGGCCCCGTTTTCTCCTATTAGCGCATGAATAGACCCTTCGGTCACCTCGAAAGAAACATCACTTAAGGCTTGGACTCCCGGAAAGGACTTGTATATGGAGTCGAATTCTAGAAACACTTCTTGCATAGCTGATCAATCTTCCCTTTATTTGTGATCCGGCCGGAAAGGACCAGCCGGATCACACCTATTTGAATTGCCAACTATATCCTAGAAATCTAGGCCTAATGCCCGAGCTCTTTCCTCGTAGTTCTCTCGAGTTACAAGTTCACCGGCAGTATAGATTGTCTTAGGTGGCTCCACGCCATCTTTGATCCACTTGTAGAGCAATTCAGCTGTTTCATACCCATGCCGAACTGGGCTAATCAATGCACAAGCAAAGTATCCGGTCTTCTCTGCTTTCCTATATTCCATGAGGCCGTCACCGGCACCAATACCGATACCGATAATATCGTCAGCACCATAACCACGCTGCTCTAGGGCACGCAGGGATCCCAACACACCCTCATCATTGACGGAGAAAACTAGCCAATGCTTGACTTTCTGGTGTTTGGCCAGAAGTGCACTTGCTGCCTCGAAGGCGCCGGGAACATCAGTGGTTCGTTCTGCGGCCCTGTGAATCTGATCTGCAGGGAAACCTGCGGCGATCAGCGCATCAGTGGAGCCATCAGTCCTCTGCTTTACCGTATCCAATTCGTCAAAGGTGATTGCCATGGCAGCTGTATCTTCTAGCTTCCAGCCGCGATTTACGAATTCTGCATAGAGGGCCTCACCAACCATCTCACCAATTTTTCGAGCAGATATCCCCATATAGTGCACATCCATAAAATTGCCGTCTGGACCCACGAACTGATCATCTACTGCCAATACCTTCATTCCATAGGAATTGGCTTTGCTCATGATAGCCGGGCCCAAACGTGGGTCCGGTGTGCAGATGACAAAACCTTGAGCACCCTGCGCGGCCAAATTGTCTATGGCAGTCAGGGTTGTGGGACCATCGGGGGTTCCGATTTTGATCAACTCAAACCCATATTCATCCGCCGCTTGCTGAGCGAATTTCCATTCGTTCTGGAACCAAAGCTCTTCCGGCATCTTTACGAGAAATCCGATCTTGACCTGATCCGGAGCAGCAAATGCTACAATAGAGCTGAGTAAAAGAACCATAAGAGACAGTGAAACTAGACGAAACCACTTATTCAAACCTAACACTCCTTATCTTTGGGTTGATTTGTGAGAGTATTACCGAATACCGTTCAAATCCACGACTCTCCAAGCATTCCTCCCCTCCCTACAGCTCCGGACTGCCTATCTCATCCACTAACCTGTAGGTATAGATACATGCCTTAATCCACAAATATTGGGTATTGGCCCCAATGCCTAATAGCATCATACAAAGCATGCACGTTTTCTACCGGTATCCCGCCGTGAATCTCTGTGCTAGATCCTGCACAAAGCCCCCCGGTTGGAGCAATATCCCGGATTAGCTCTTTGACTGATTCCTCTACCTCGCTAGGTGTGCCGTGGGCCAGCACTGTGGAGCTATCTATATTACCAAGCAAGACTAGGTGTGGATGCCGCTCTCTAACGACTTTCGGATCCATTCCCGCCAGGGGTTCTAGGGGATTTAACCCATCGATTTCTACGTAGTTAACAAGATCATCAAGCACCGACATGAGATTGCCATCACTATGGTAAAAGCACTTGAACCCAGCCTGTTTTACGGGCTCGTATATATATTTCCAGCGGTCGTATACATGCTCTTTAAGCCACTTGGGCGAGAAAATCGTACCTGTTTTGTAGGCAATGTCATCGCAAATAAAAAACGCCGGACCTACAGCGTTTTCTACATAAAGCTCAGCCAGATACCTAGCCCATGTTGTTGTAACATCCAAAAGGCGTTCTACTATATCGGGGGCATCATATATGAGTTCGCAAAACAATCCGGTGTCGGTATAGTCAAAGGCATCAGTAACCGGTCCCTCTGTAGCCCCGATAAACACCAAATCGTCGCCGAAAACCCGCTTGATTTCCCGTAATGTTGGAACATACCACTCAGCCATTTCCTCTTTCTTGGGCATCTGAGGCATATTCCTTCTTAGTCCTTCTAGATTGTCAAAGGGCCTTTGGGAGATCCAACTAGTCCCACCTTGAGGGGTCACTTCCCACTTTTTCGGATCTAGTCCATAGTGTCTAGTCCACAAATCTATCTTGTCTTCTAGCCAGTGTCTATCGGGATCATATATGCCCCGAGTGGCATCGATACCTAGAACTCTCATGGTCCGAGCGTTTTTTTCAATGGCAGTTCCGTCGCCCCCGTATTTCTCTATGAGCTCCGCGTTACCAAGCAAATCGTAACTAAGAACACGATCCGGTTGCTCGAAATTGATGGTCTTCAGGAACCTTTGGTGCACATCCATAGGGTATCCTTCTCCTTCGCGACAGATTCCTACACGATTTGAATCTGGTTGGTGGCAATCCCAATCGGCACATAGATTTCCTCTGCAGAGCCCCGGTGTACATCTATTGCCCTGACTGATTTCTACGCAAGGCAAGCAACTCCTCTCTCTAAAGAGACCTTTTAGCTTTCGATAACAAAAGCGCAATGCTTTGGTATCCTGATGCTCATTCTAGATCAATCTGCCAGTGATTGGCATCGCACGTGATAACTCCTAGGTTAAAACGCCCTGCCCAGCAGGAACAATCGCCCCATCCGAGTAAATATACAACAAGATCATCTGACAACTAGATTGCATAAAATCGCAAGAGGAGGAGCAGATATTGGTGTTCAACTATACACAACCCTTCCCATCCCGGCGGAGTCCCGTTTTGGGGAGAAATGGGGCCGTATCTACCAGTCATCCACTGGCGGCCCAAATAGGACTTCAGGTGCTTGCCGATGGAGGTAATGCCATTGACGCCGCTATAGCAACCGCGGCGGCCCTAACCGTACTAGAGCCTACCTCCAATGGACTTGGCAGTGATGCCTTTGCCATAGTATGGGATGGCAACAAGCTCCATGGCCTAAATGCGTCAGGCCGTTCGCCTAAAGAATTGACCCTGGATATAATGCAAAGTAAATCCGAGGAACGGGGTGGCGAGCAAAGAGTGCCACTGACCGGTTGGCTACCAGTCACAACACCTGGGGCTGTATCGGCTTGGATGGCCTTGGCAGAAAGGTTCGGTACCATGCCACTATCTCGACTGGTGGAGCCTGGTGCCAAATATGCAGAAGTAGGCCATCCTGTCCCACCCACTGTGGCCCACTACTGGAGTTTCTCGGAAAAACGGTTCCCCAACATGCAAGATTTCTGGGCTACCTTTATGCCAAAAGGCCGGGCCCCCCGGGCTGGTGAGCTATTTAGTTGCCCTGAACAGGCCGCAACTTTGCGACTGATCGGAGAATCAAATGGTGAGGCCTTCTACCATGGTGAGCTGGCCGATGCCATTGCCAAACACGCATCTAGCACCGGTGGTTATTTGACTAAAGCTGATTTAGCCCAGCACAGGCCAGAATGGGTAGATCCCATCTCCACCAACTATCGGGGATATGATGTATGGGAGATTCCCCCCAACGGTCAGGGCATTACAGCCCTAATCGCCCTAAACATCCTAGAAGGCTTTGACATGAATAGCTATCCCCAGCTAAGTAGCGAAAGGTTACATCTAATCATCGAGGCGCTCAAACTCGCCTTTGCCGACGCCCATGGGTATGTAGCTGATCCACAGAAGGTAGACGTGCCCATAAAGGGCTTACTAAGCAAAGCCTATGCCAAGGCAAGACGGGCTCTAATCGATCCCACGAAGGCCATGCCGGGTCCCGAGCCGGGTGATCCCTTGGGAGATACTGTTTATCTTTGCACAGCCGACAGAGACGGTCGCATGGTCTCCTACATCCAATCCAATTACATGGGATTTGGTTCTGGTATTGTAGTTCCGGGCACAGGCATCACACTGCAAAATCGGGGGTGTGGGTTCAGCCTCAAGGAAGATCACCCCAACGTTTACGCACCGGGCAAGAGGCCCTATCATACGATTATCCCAAGTTTCATCACCAAGGAGGGTGTCCCCCTAGCGGCCTATGGAGTAATGGGAGGAGATATGCAGCCTCAAGGACATATGCAGGTGGTTAGCAGCATCGTGGACTATAAGCTAAATCCCCAAGCTGCCATGGATGCCCCCCGGGTGCGGGTACTAGAGGATGGTGGCGTGTCACTGGAACCAACCATTAACCCTGAAATTGCCAGGGAGTTAGCCAAACTCGGCCACAGCGTGCGTATCGATGCTGAAAGAGCGGGATTTGGCGGTGGGCAGATGATCTGGCGTGATCCTGAAAACGGTGTCTATATTGCGGGCTCCGAACCCCGGCAAGATGGTCAGGCAGTCGCTTTCTAGAGACTGTAATCTCACTTTATTCACCAGCTACGAAGCTTGAAGGCTAGGCCATCATGGCCTAGCCTCTTTCGATGTGCGGTGTGCGTGTGTTTGCCGATACAATCTTTACAGAGCTCGGTCAGGTCGTTACTATACTAGGACAAGCGTGACCAAGCTCCCGAACACAAGCTCTATTTAATGTCTACTGGATACAACTCCCAATCGGCAACAGGGGTCATCTCAAGCCCCTCGATATTGGAGCGCATAGCAATGATATTTACTTGATGCCATAGCGAGATCCAAGCTAGATCCTTAACTAAGTATTCGTTGACAGCATGTAAACGTTCCAGTCGCTCGTCCTGGTCAGTGGTAACCATGGTCAACTCAATTAGCCGGTCAGCCTCGGTATCCCTATAGAACGATCGATTGGAGGAGCCGGCATTTGAACTGTGGAGGTTAGGAAATGCACACCCGCCCCCATCCTGTGTAAGATTCGACCAGCCTAACAGGAACATATCCGTCTCATTGGTACGAGTAACTGCCAGATACGCTGCCCAGTCCAAGACCTTAATCTCAGCGTCAATACCAATTTTCTTGAGCTGAGCCTGGATAATCTGGGCGTTCCGTACATAGTCCTCCGAGGAATTGGTCGTCCATAGCACAGTCTTAAAGCCATTTGGGAAACCAGCCTGGGCCAGCAACTCTTTGCCTTTCTCAGGATCATAAGGGTATGCGAGCTCCTCAATCTCTGGCTTATAACCAAACACCATCGGTCCCCAAATTCCTACAGACTTATAACCTAGCCCATCCATGGTGGCTACGATATCATCTGTATTAACAGCATGGGCAATAGCTTGCCGTACAAGTAGGTTATCAAAGGGCTTTTTGTCAAAATTGAAGCTGAGGTAGCGCACCGGCGTCCCCTGACTCTTTACGACTTTAATGTCAGGATTGGCTTCTAATCTAGGCAGCTGCTCCCCGGGAATGCTATCAATGAAGTCGACCTCACCAGTCTCTAACATTGCAACCCTAGTTGCAGCTTCAGGGATCACCCGAAAAACGATTTCATCTAGTTTCGCTGGTCCACCCCAATAGCCATCAAAGCGCTCCATGGTAAGAGAATCACCAGAGACCATGCTCTTGAACTTAAAGGGACCGGTACCTACGGGATTCTTCATCAAGTTTCCGTATTTTGCCACCCCGGCAGGACTAATAATGGCAGAATTGTCATGGGTCAAATTGGCCAGAAACAACCCATCAGGATCATGTGTTGTAATCTTCACGGTATATTCGTCGAGGACTTCAATGGACGCAACGGAAGCGAGCAAACTAGCCCTGGGGGCGGCCAGCTCCGGGTCCAATAAGCGCTCGAAGGTGAACTTCACTGCCTCAGCATTGAAGTCAGTACCATCGTGAAACTTGACGCCCTGCCGCAACTTGATCACCCATGTCACATCATCGGGAGTCTCATAAGATACAGCCAATTTCGGCTCAATTACATTAGTTACCGGATTTCGGGTAAATAGCGTCTCATACATCTGTGCCATAGCAGCCGATGAGGCCGAGTCATTGGTCAAGGTTGGCGAAAGACCAGCAACCTCCGCCGCCTGCCCATAGGTCAATACCTTCTTGGCCATAGCCCCGCCTGTCATTCCCAACAACAAGAAAGCCAACACTGTCACTAACACAACGGATTTTCTCAATTTCACCTACATTCATCTCCTCTCATTCTTGCTGACTCAATGATACATATCGGCGAACTCCTTCGCCTATTAGTTCGCCTTCTGCCTTAGGTCTCTCCAAAGATGGCTCGATACCACTAGTTCAACCATCCTTAGACATCCTTTAGATTGGGATCAAGGGCATCCCTCAGCCCATCACCCAACAG
>JAAZMF010000175.1 GCA_012798955.1 Bacillota bacterium
GTTCGTTATCTAGATAGTACATCATAGGGCTATAGGCAACGAAAATGTACTCAGAGGCCCAGGAACGCTGCTTTTCTGTATCCTGATGAGCCTCGGCAACTAGGCATTCCCTTGCTTTTAGTACTGCCTGCATTTCCAGGGCATGGACAGCCAATTCTCCTATGGGTTCGATGGGGGATATGGTATGACTGGCTGTTCCAATTACAGTTTTCAGTGTTCTACCGGCAGCGGCAACGGCAACTTCCTGGGGAAGATCCCCAAGCTCGGATGTGAGAGCACTGGTAACATGGTCAATGGTTCTGGCAACTCTAGCAATATCATGGATCTGGCCATCCTCCATAGCCCCTGGTTCCTGTTCGGCGATTTTGCAGGCCACAATCTGGTAATTGGGGCCTTCTCCCTCCAGCACAATTCCGGCAATTTTGCGGGTGCCTATATCTAGAGCGTATGTTAATGACGCAGTTCGCTGCAATGCATTCACTTCCCCTTGGGGCCTAAGATGTTGTTTATCTATTTCGTGGAGGTGCAAAGAAACCCTTCCAGGGATAGCTAGTTCCCCTATCGGCAGATACTAGGGGGGTGAACGAGACAGGTGGTGGGATTTTGACTGGTAGAATCATAGCGCTACTGACTGCTGCATTGGCCGGGGCGCTAATGGCTTTACAAGGTTCATTGAACTCCGCCTTAGGCAAAATAGCTGGTTTGTGGGAGACGACTTTTCTGGTCCATATCGTTGGTACCATTGTGGCCCTAGTGCTCTTACCTATAGTGGGAGATGGGAGCTTAAGCAAGCTTGTAGGCGCGCCTTGGTATACTTGGTTAGGGGGCGTGCTTGGCGTGGCTATTATTTTTACCGTCGCCGCTAGTATACCCAAGGTAGGTATGGCCAACGCAACTACAGCCATTGTGGCAGCTCAAGTGCTTGTGGCATGTATTATCGACCACTTTGGCCTATTTGGCCTGGAAGCTTTGCCTTTCACGTGGTGGAGGTGGCTAGGAGGGGCCCTTTTAGCAGGGGGAGTCTGGTGTGTACTTCATTAAATCACCAGGATTTTGATTTACCGAAGGCATATCTTTGGGTTTGGTTAAGGAGTGACGGTTGTCAACAGGCGGCGAGCATTCTGGTCCATGGGCCCAGTCCCATTTTTGTGGGCTTTGAGCAATTCGATGATCATAGCTGTCATGCCAGATATCCAAAGGGCTTTGGGTATATCTTCGGGCAGGGCTGGCCTGCTTACAACCGCCCTTTCAACGCCTACAGCACTGTTTCTGCCTGTGGCAGGAGTGCTTTCCGATCGCTATGGTAGAAAGACCGTGATGGTGCCGGGGGTGATTCTATATGGTCTTGGCGGGGCGATTAGCGGCTTGTTTGCCGTACTAGGCCGGCGCCCCTATTTAGGCATTATTATAGGGCGCATAATACAAGGGATTGGCGCGGCAGGTATGACTCTAGTGGCTATGTCCCTTGCAGCCGATATGTTTCAGGGTGAAGACAGAATAAGGGTTTTAGGCATTCTAGAGGCATCCAATAGTGCAGGTAAGCTAGTTAGCCCTCTAATCGGTACTCTTGCATTGACCTGGGCTTGGTATGGCCCGTTCTGGGTGTATCCCATATTGTCTGCGGTGGTTGCTCTAGCCTTGATCATTGGTATTGATGGGCCCCATGTATCGGGAGCACAGGGCAGCATGGGAGTTTATGGCCAACAACTATGTCTGGCTATTCAGGAGAACACCATTGCACTCGTGGGTACCTATTTGTTAGCCTTAATTACCATAGTGCTATGGTTTGGGGGACTTTTTGTTTCTTCTCAAAGGCTCGATCATGCTCGGGTTTTCGGTACTACCCGGGGTATGCTTTTGGCTGTTCCTGTCCTGGTCTTGATCGCAACTGATCTATGGGCAACCCGTTGTGGCAAGGAGGCGTGGTTTCCTAAGTTCATTGGTATTGGCCTAGTGGGGATGGCTGTAGGTCAGTGGGGCATAGGCCACACGGGCAATCCCTATTTGGTGATCTTGGCATTATGTTTTAGTGCATTAGCCATGGGCCTAGTCATGCCAGTTCTAAACAGCATAATCACTACCACGGTTGCCGAGGGGCAGAGGGGGGCAGTGACAACCACATATGGCAGTTTGCGTTCTTTGGGAAGTGCTCTAGGCCCACCCCTATTTGGCACTCTGTGTGAGGGTTTTGGGTCGTGGCCGTTTATTGGGGCGGCAAGCCTTGCCATTGTAGCCGCAGTCGGTGGCTACCTGTGGTTAAGACGAAGCGATGGAGATGTGTTTAAGGCCTGATAGAACCGCAGGCTATGTCGTATGCCTTTTCCAGAAATTCCGATGTATACGGACAGACGTTGCCACTAGGTTCAAGTCCCTCCAATTCTTGGAAGGCAAAAACAGCGACTGCAGTGGCTGCTGTATAGCGGCCGTCGGGGTGTTGTTCAAAAAGACGTAGGGTTTGGAGAATGCTTTGTACCCGTTGAATGTCACGGCCGGGCAATACACCTGGTTGAAGCATGCGACCGGTGGCGGCAGGACCCGTTACTAGCACAGGGGTGTTGAGGGGTACATGGGGATAGAGGGCCTCGATGTGGGAATTGAGCAGGTATATGCAGCCATGGGTTACCCTTTTGCCGATGGCATCGGAGTTATTGGTCCCGTGAATCCCATAGGCGCCAAAGGGAATGGAAAGCCCTAGCCACCTGCTCCCAAAAAAACCGCCGGGGTCTACCTCTTTGGACATCACTTGCCAATAGCCACACGGAGTTAAGGCGTTGGGGGAGCCTAGTGCTATTGGATATGACTCCTCTAAATGTCCATTTAAGAAATAGTGCAATAGGCATCTTCCACCATCAACATGCAAGAGCACATTAGGGTAATCTGTTGCCTTAGATTCAAGGCCCTGACCATGGGATAGGGAGATGGCCGTAGCCCATAGAGCCCGGAAGGTGCTAGGCCCGACTACGCCATCGGTGATCAGGTTATTTAACCTTTGGAAACGGAGAACTGCCGCTTCAAGTTGTGTATCGAATTCCCATGTGGAGTCGTCCAGGGGTGAAAGGGCCAACTTAGCTAAGGTGGTTTTCACCCAGTAGACATCTGGGCCGATCATGGGTGGCCGATTTTTACGTAGGAAACGGGATGCATAGATCAACACAGATCACCCCTACTACTTTTATCTCTACATTGTATTTAGTCAAACTGGGGACTATACCAAGGCATAGGAAGCTACGGGTTTGATCCTTGGTAGGGTACAGTGGGGACTGGCAAACGTAACCGATAGGGAGTAGAGTAGTTTGGAGGTATGGGGCATGTATGGTGATGGGTATTTGCCTCCGGAATTTACATCTGTGGAGCGATATGCAGAGGTGAGCAGTTGCACGTGGGATCCCTTCCGCAATAGATGGCAAATCCATGGGCAATTGCTCTTGCAGTACGATGAAGATAATGGTGAGGAGTATGGATTCGTGCTAGAAGATGGTGGCGACGACTATCGGATAGTGGGCGAGCCTAATGGCCCAATTCCTGAGCCTGAACGACAGTGGCTCAAGCATTGGGCTAGAGGGCGTAAGGAGCAGGTACATACTAACCATATCTCGGATTATCTATGGTAGCTTTTGGTGGTAGTTTCTAGGTGGGACTATCCACGAGGGTTTTGCCGAGGGGGCCCACGACTTTAATCGTGGGTAGTTGACAGCGGGCTATACATTGTCCTTCACGAGTTGCATGGGGCGCAAGGTAGCGGGAGTAATCTACCCCTAGTTCTTGCGCCCCAAAAGTCAGCTTCAATACTGCTTCGGTATGCTACTGCTATTTGGCTAGTTCAAGTATTTTGAGTACATCTGCGTGGGTCAGTTTCACAAAATTACCTACCTTGCCATCGTTACCGGTTTTTGTCTTATTAGCCATCTCTTCTAACCGATCAGAAGGGACTCCCAGCTCATCTAGGCGGACAGGTAGGCCGATTGAACGGAAGAAGCTTTCCAGATGCAAGATTCCATCTAAGGCCGTCTTCCCAGGGTTAAAGAAATCTTGTTCCACATTCCAGACCCGCACCGCAAATTGGGTGAATCTGGGGATATCGTGATGATAGACGTACTTCATCCATGCCGGGAATACTACGGCAAGTCCGGCTCCGTGGGCTACATCGTAGATACCGCTGAGCTCGTGCTCTATTTGATGGGAAGCCCAATCTCCCACCCGGCCTGTACTAAGTAGATCATTGTGGGCAATGGTGCCTGCCCACATGATCTGGGCCCGAGATTCGTAGTTTTCCGGATCCTCAAGAACGATGGGCACATGTTTGATGATGGTTTTCAGCGTTGCTTCACTCAAAAGATCGGTAAAGTCCACATCCCTAGTATTGGTGAAGTATCGCTCCATGATATGGGCCATGATATCCGCCGCGCCACAGGCAGTTTGGTAAGGTGGTAGGGTATAGGTGAGCTCAGGGTTCATAATGGCAAACACAGGCCTGTTTAACTGATTGCCATAGCCTCGCTTTAGCCAGCCCTCCTCATTGGTAATAACGCAGCTATCGCTAGCTTCGCTACCTGCGGCGGGCAGTGTCAGCACAACCCCAACGGGCAGAGCCTTGTCGGCATCGGCTTTGCCTTCGAAAAAGTCCCATACATTGCCGTCATAGGGGACTCCTAGGGCAATTGCCTTGGCAGAATCAATAGTGCTGCCTCCACCTACAGCTAGAATGAGGTCTACGTTTTCTTTGCGACATAGTTCAATGCCTTCATGCACAAGGCTTAATCGGGGGTTGGGCTGAACGCCAGCTAGCTCAATGAACTTGACTCCAGCGCCCCGCAAAGACTGAACCACTCGATCATAAAGACCAGTTTTTTTGATGCTACCACCGCCGTAATGGAGCAGTACCTTGCTACCGTGGGCACGCACTTCGTTACCTACTTGATGTTCAGTGTCCTTACCGAAAATGATCTTGGTTGGGCTTTGAAACGTGAAATTATCCAGGATAACCACTCCTTTGTATGGAATTCTCCCATAGGCGACAGGATTTGCCATCGAAAGATGCCAATATATACATAGCTCTTTTGCCCAATAGTTAAACTCCCAAACTCTTGACACGGCTTTAATCCTATGCTAAAGTATAACCTGTCACGAAAGGTACCATGTGACATGTGCGTAGCAGGACTTTCAGCTAGTTGGACTTGACTTTTAGGTCTTTTGCA
>JAAZMF010000176.1 GCA_012798955.1 Bacillota bacterium
CGATACCGACATGGGTGATGGTATCGAGATGCTAAAGATTAGCTTACCTTGCCTTTTGACTGTTACCAAGGAAGCAAATCATCCAAGATTGCCTTCCTTTAGGCTAAAGCGAGCAACTCAAGATAGGGAGATTACCGTCTGGGATAGTAGAGCCCTAGCGGGAGCCAATGCAGCTTACTTTGGGCTTGATGGTTCGCCTACCCAGGTAGAACGTATCTTCCCACCTCCCCGGGGACAGGAAAAGGAGATATGGGATGGCTCATCAGATGAGCTTGCCGAACAGTTCTATGAAAAGCTAAAGGAGCTGAAGTTTATATGAGCCGCATGGGGGTAGATCATGATCTTTGCACACTTTGCGGTCAGTGCGTCGAAGCCTGTCCTTTTAATGGAGTAGAGATTCGTGGACAAGCCATAGAATTCACCGACTCCTGCAGGTTATGCCGCCTTTGTATTAAGGCCTGTCCCGCCGGCGCCCTTTGGCTAGAGAAATCGGAACCTGTCGGTGCTGTAGATAAAACGGAATACCAAGGGGCGCTGATTTTCGCCGAACAGCGGCAGGGCCAAATCCAGCCGGTGACTTATGAACTAATCGGTAAGGGGCTGGAGCTGGCCGGGCAGCTAGATGAACCGGTAGCTGTGTTTTTAGCTGGCAACAACATCGAATCCCAGGCAGAAAAACTTTTAGAATACGGTGTAGATAGGGTGTATCTCTATGAGCACCCGGATTTAGAGCATTTTCGCATCGAACCATATACTGCCCTAATGGTGGAATTAGTCAGCAAAGTAAAGCCCAATATCATTCTCATGGGTGCAACTTCCATCGGCAGATCCCTAGCTCCTAGAGTGGCCGCCCGCCTAAGAACGGGCCTTACTGCCGATTGCACCTCACTGTCTGTTAAGGCCAATGGTGATCTAGTACAAACCCGGCCAGCCTTTGGTGGCAATGTAATGGCTCAAATCGTCACTCCCCGGCATCGGCCCCAAATGGCGACAGTCCGATACAAAGTAATGCCTGCGGCAAGCAAAGTAGGAAAACCCCATGGCGAGATCGTTCATTGTCAGATTGACGAGAAACTGCTTCAATCTGGGATCGAGGTCTTAGGGTTTAGGCCTCATCATGTGGTGGACTCCATTACTGATGCCAAAGCCATTGTAGCCGGTGGGCGGGGTATTGGTAGACCCGAAGGTCTTGAACTTTTGGGTGATTTAGCTGACTTGCTTGGTGGGATGGTAGGTGTAACACGTCCTTTAGTTGAGCAAGGATGGGCCAGTTACACCCAGCAGGTGGGGATGAGTGGTCGAACAGTCCGCCCCCGATTGTATATTGCCTGTGGTATTTCCGGGGCTATTCAGCATGTAGCTGGTATGCGGGGCTCTGATGTGATCTTTGCTATAAATAACGATCCCAATGCTGCAATCTTCGATGTAGCCCATTATGGACTAGTCGGGGACTTATATGAAATTGTGCCAAATCTTATCCAGATGGTAAAGGAAGGGGGAAGCCTTGATGCAGTATTCCAAGCTGGTTGACAAAGACATTGCTTATCTTGAGAGCCTAGTAGGCGATAGCCATATCCTGGTGGGTGATGATATTCTTGAGGACTATGCCCATGATGAGCTAGGTGAAGCCCGGGCTTTCCCGGAAGTTGTGGTAGAACCAGATAGCACAGAGGCTGTTGCTGCGATTATGCGATATGCCTACGAGAAAAACATCCCTGTAACTACCCGCGGTTCTGGCACAGGTCTTTGTGGTGGTTGTGTCCCACTACAGGGAGGGATTTTACTATCTACAGCTAGGCTTAACCGAATTCTTGAGATCGATACAGATAACCTCATGGCGACAGTGGAGCCGGGAGTTATTCTTTTGGATTTCCAAGAGACTGTGGAGAAAATGGGCTTTCTATATGCACCGGATCCCGGTGAGAGAAGTGCCACTATCGGTGGGAATGTAGCTACTAATGCCGGTGGTATGCGGGCTGTCAAATATGGAGTGACAAGAGACCACGTTACCGGCATGGAAGTAGTCTTGCCCAATGGAGATGTAGTCCAGCTAGGTGGTAAAATTGCCAAGAACTCTTCGGGCTATAGCCTTTTACACCTAATGATTGGCTCAGAAGGCACCCTAGGCATCATGACTAAGATCATCGTGAAGCTACTGCCTCTGCCCCGTAAAGTCCTCAGCCTTTTGGTACCGTTTTCTTGTCTGGAACAGGCTATTGGTACAGTGCCCAAGATTATTAGAAGTCGGATCATCCCGCAAGCCATGGAATTCATGGAGAGGGATGTGATCTTGAGTGCGGAGAAATACCTGGGCAAAGTCTTTCCCCATAAAACAGCACCGGCTTACCTTTTGCTGCGTTTTGATGGCAATAACCTTGAGGAACTGGAAGAGATCTATGAGATTGCTGGGGATATCTGCCTAGAAGCAGGGGCTGAAGATGTGCTTATCGCCGATACTCCTGAGCGCCAGGAGGGGATTTGGGATGCCCGGGGTGCTTTTTTGGAGGCACTTAAGGCAGAAAGCGATATGGACGAGGTGGATGTAGTTGTCCCCCGGGATAAAATAGCTATTTTCATTAACTATACTAAAGAGCTGGAAAGGGAGTATGGCATTATGATCCGCAGTTTTGGTCATGCCGGTGACGGCAATATGCATGTTTATATACTCCGAGATGACATGGACGAAGATATCTGGCGGGGGAAAGTGCAGGAGATAATGGATCTCCTCTATGCCAAGGGTAAGGAGCTAGGTGGTCAAGTATCTGGGGAACATGGGATTGGGATTTCCAAGCGGCAATACCTCATCGATGATTTGGGAGATACTTTGATTGCTTTACAGCGGCAGATCAAGGGAGTTTTTGATCCAAAGAATATCCTCAATCCAGGGAAGCTAATATATAGTCTTGGCGTGCCTTAGTTTAACGAGGAAGCACATGATTGTTTTTCATAGCTCCTGCTAAGGTAAGAGAGAAGCTTATGTATCGCAGGCCTTCGTTTTTCGGTGGCCAGTAGCTTCTAGGCGAAGCCTACAGATGTCTACGAAATGTTAAAGGCGATAAAGAAAGTATCGAGAGTGTGTTGGCACCCCTCAGAAATGTT
The DNA here is from genome assembly GCA_012798955.1 of Bacillota bacterium. Taxonomy (GTDB): domain Bacteria; phylum Bacillota; class Limnochordia; order DTU087; family DTU087; genus JAAZMF01. Next base: position 3,100 of record JAAZMF010000176.1, read on the forward strand.
CATAAATGAGGGCTCAAGCTAGGATAGGGAGGTAATCTTAATGTTTCAGTCACTTAATCAACTCATTGAGCTGGACTATGCCGCTAAGAAGGACCAGGGGATACTACATACCCCCATGGAGATAGCAAGGCAGCCAGAAGTCTGGCTTGAAACGAAGAACACGATGAGAGAGCATATGGAGGAGATGAGAAACCTAATATCAGGTGATGAAACCATCATCCTGACCGGAGCCGGCAGCTCATACTTTGCTGGTCAGTGTGTGGAGGCGGCCCTAGCTGCCCGACATAGAGGTATAGTTAAGAGCATCTCATCCACTGAAATTGTGATGAATCCAGAAGGCACATTGCCACACACTCCTTTTACTCTTGTATCCTTTGCTAGATCCGGTAATAGCCCCGAAG
>JAAZMF010000025.1 GCA_012798955.1 Bacillota bacterium
ATGTATACACTTCCTCGCCCAGGAGGCCATCACCTACCCCACCGGCGGCGCCCCACCTTAAGCCAAGGACAAACTCCCCACCGGTAGCAATAGGTTTACTAAAACCCAGCCGCATACCGCCCTCCCAGGCGATTTCGTGGGCCGCCTCTTTCCAAAGGTCTTCATCGGTGGGCTTTATGGCTTTTTCAGCCCATTCTAGCCGATTCAAAGAACCGCCACCTACTACAGGCCCAATAAAGCCCTGTAACTCTGTGGCCCCCCGCTCAGCTTCTAACCGTGCATGGGCTTGGCTAACCTCTAGATTAGCCAGCCTAAGTGTTGGGTTTTCCTTAAGGCCAGCCAATACCACTTCTTCCAAGGTATATGTAGATAAGGCTCCCGCTTTGCCTAGTTCCCCCTCCGATGCAAAAATCGGCTGAGTGCAAAACAAGGCTAACGCCGCACAAAGGCTCAACCACATTGATATTACACGCTTACTTTGAGACTCGATCATATTGCCACTTCCCTTATCCTATTCACCCATGAGGTTTAGTAGCCGGATCCGGGCAAGGTGATACTCGAATTTTGAGGTTACAACAGAGTGCTGTGCCGATGTAAGAGCAATCTGTGCCCGAAGCAAGTTATTGGGAATCTCTAGACCGCCATCAAATCGAATCTTAGTGATTCGATAGTTTTCCTCTGCTGCTTCTAGCTCCTTTTCGGCCACAGCAACCATGCCTTCTGCCTGTATAAGACTGTTCCACGCCTCTTTGGCCTGAAGGTAGGCTAGTCGAGTGCCTTCTTTGAGATCGAGCTCAGCCTTCATCCGTCGATTAGTATGAATCTCCCTAATCAATGGAGCGGTATAGTCATTTTTTGCACTCTCTTCCTGCATCTGACTTACTTCCAAGTTCCATTGCATACGGGTAAGATCCAGATTATGCCTCAGTACCTTTTCTACCACCTGTTCCATAGCTAGATCTACAGGCTCAATAAGGGTATCTGCGGGTTCCACACACACATTCTCTGTATACGACAATCCCAATACACGCTTTAGATCCAGCAAACTAAGCTCTGCCGCCGCCTCTGCCGCTTCCAAGGAGCTTTTGGCCTGCAAAACACCTTTTTCTGCATTGAAAAGATCGAGCTTAGTAGCTAGACCTTCCCCGTATTTCACCGTAATAATCCGGAGCTGTTCCTCCACTTGCTCCAAATTGGTCATAGCAATATCCCGTTGCTGCATCTTACTAGTTGCCCCAAAATAGGCGTTTTGCACCTGTAGCGCCACTTGGCGTTGGGTCTGCTCTAGTAGCAGCTTCTGGGTTTCCAGAGCTATCTCTGCTTGCCTTAGGGCCACCGGTGAAGGAGATATGGTGGCATCGGCCTGGGCTTTAGTCAACTGTTTTTCCGCGTACTCTACATCAAGACGAGCACCAGCTAAAGTTAGATTATGTTCATCGGCCAATTCTAAAGCCCGCTTAGCGGTAATTACCAGTGCGTCTTCCGTCTGACCTGCTTCAGCCAAGACCCTATCTTGCGCTGACATGGATGTTAATACTAGAAACATCAAGAATATGGCTATTTGACGTATCTTTCCTGCTTCCCTCACAATGCCTTTCCCCTTTCGAAGCGCCCGGAAACTCCGTAGTAATCTCTGTTAGAAACTTCTGCAAAGACATATGAGTTCCTTCCACAGTAGCTCTTTTGCAAAGGCCTACTGTGGCCATGGTCGATTTGCGATTACATATAGACGATAATCACGGGCCAGTATCTATAGCCGCAAGTTCCGGAAGGCATGCAAAAGCGGGATCGCCAGCACTACGCTACCCAAGCCCTGGATCAGATTCCCCGGGACACTGGCAAGGGCAGGCTTGAAGCCTACGACAAACCCACCCACTAAGTAATACCCAAATACCATCCACAGCGCGGCCAAAACCAACGCCATTACCACTCTTGAGCCAATATGCTTATCTTGCCGATAAGCATGATAGCCTAACAATGCAACCAGAAGGCCCTCTATGGATTTGATTACCAAGGTCCAAGGGGCCCAATGGGCATAACCTAAGAGCAAGTCAGCTAAGGCCGAACCTAAGCCACCTGCTAAAGCCCCCACCCGAGGCCCCATAAGCAAAGCGCTTAGGAATATCACAGTATCACCCACATTGATAAATCCCTGTGTAGCTACCATGGGAACATTAATTACCATGGTGGCCAATGCTACAAGGGCAATAAACAAGGCCGTTAGAACAAGTGAACGCAAATTGCTGGTCTTAGACACTAGCATCCTTCTCCCCTTTTTGGTTATGGCCCTAATATACACCTAGGCCTCGGCATTGACAACACATTCGGTGACCAGATGTTTTTCTGATAAGATAGAGACAAAGCCTAATATAATCCGGCCTTAGATAGGAGCGAGATGAGTGGCCGCTAGAAAACGACGGCGACCCAACACTATCCCCCATAAGTATAAGGGACTAATCCTAGATGAGTTTCAACAACAGGCAATCTGGTACCTGCAAAGAGATATTTCTACCCTTGTTTCGGCCCCTACAGGTACCGGCAAGACTTTAATTGCAGACTTCCTCGTAGAAAAAGTAATCAAAGGCGGTGAAAGGCTAGTTTATACTGCGCCCATCAAAGCATTGGTGAATCAAAAATACCGGGAATTCGCGGGCCAATATGGAAGGCAGAATATCGGCATTGTCACTGGAGACATCTCCCATAATCAGAGGGCCCCTGTGGTGGTAATGACCACCGAGATTCTCCGGAATATGCTTCTAGGCCAAGACGAACGCTTAGCTCGTACGAGTTGGGTCGTGTTCGATGAAATCCACTATCTAGATCACCCTGAGCGGGGTACTGTCTGGGAGGAAGCCATTTTGCTTCTGCCCACAGACATTCATATCCTGGGACTTTCAGCTACTATCCCCAATATCCAGGAGATTGGTGCCTGGATTGAGGAAATCCATCAGCCTGTAGCCATTGTCCACCACCTGGAAAGGGCAGTGCCACTACGCCATATGTACTTTAATGCCCATTCGCAAGCAGTGGAACGGGAGGGCTTTTTCCAAGCCCTGGTGGAAGGGCCCTCCATCGGTGCAGATACAAAGGGTGGAACACTTAGCCCCCGGGAGATCTCTTTGAACCTAGATCGACACAAACAATCTGGACGACTACCTAGCATAACCACCAATCACCTTGATCTAGTAAATTACGTGGCAAGAAATAGGTTATTTCCCTGTTTATACTTTGTATTCAGCCGCGATGGTTGTGAGACCAAGGCCAGAGAATTAGCGGCCTTCGCCAACTACCTTTCTCCCCAGGATAAAGAGGCAGTGCGAGTAACCCTACGCCGTGCCTTAGCGACAGCTGAGTTAACTGCCCAAGACATCCCCAAATACCATACCTGGGAACGACAACTACTACGGGGGATCGGGGTTCACCACGCAGGGCTCTTACCGATTATCCGGGAGGTTACTGAAAACCTACTGGAACGACGGCTACTTAAGGTCATTTACGCTACTGAGACATTTGCCGTAGGTGTCAATATGCCCGTAAGATGTGTATGCTTCGACACTGTGGTCAAACACGATGGGCAAGGGCTCCGCCCTCTCACACAGCAAGAGTATTTTCAGATGGCTGGTAGAGCCGGTCGCCGAGGACGAGACCGGCAGGGCACAGTGATCTCAAGAATTGACTCCATCAAGCCTGAGCAACTACCTGCCTGGAACGAAGATGAGCTAGAGCCCATCCAAAGCCGCATCAATATCTCCTTTAATCTTGTGGTGAATCTACTTGATCGCTTTACTATAGACGAAATAAACACTCTACTCACCCGTACCCTAGCTAGCTTTCAATCTGAATCACAGTCTGCAAGACCCAAAAGCTCCCACGACACCCTAGATGCCGCCGGCCTTGTGGCACACTTTGCTACTAAGTGGAACATACTTCAGGAACTTGGATATGTGGACGGAGCGACCCTCCTAACCAAGGGCAAGATCTGTCGCAAAATCTATGTGCAAGAGATCTTAGTTACAGAACTAATTGCTACTGGTGTCATCGAAGAGCTAAAGCCTTGGGATCTAGCCGGCCTTGCAGCTGCAATCGTCTACTCCCCAAGACCCAATGCACCATCGTTTAGTCTGTCACCGATAAAATGGATGGCTGCCGTTGATCTAGTCCGTGAGAGGCTAGAAAAAGCGGGACCCCCTAACCTTTTGATACCGTCCCCTTTATATCCACCTATTGCTCCAGCCATTACAGCCTGGGCCCAAGGCACTAGCCTCAACAACATTCTAAAAAAGCATCCCTTGGATCCCGGGGATCTGGTAAGTGTTTGTAGACAATCCATCGACTTGCTCAGACAAATAGCCGCAGCGATCCCAGGCAGCTCAAAAAGACGCCATATCGATGAGGCCATCGCCATGCTCGATCGAGGAGTTGTGCGGGTGAATATGAGCTAAGGGCAGGAATTGACCCCTCTAGTTGCGAATAAGTTCACCCGCAATGATTTATCCTTAAACTGATGATCGTCATTTAGCGGTAGATGGTGATAAGGGAGGTTTTACCGTGGAGGACACAAAAGATCTGTTTTCCATAGACGATGTGCTCGGTTTTTCGCAACACGATGTTCGGGGTCTTGTGAAGGACTACATGAATCCCGGCTTAGCCCAAATGATGGGGCTACTCAACTTTGATAAGAGATTCGTAAAAGCCGCCGGAATGCAAGTCTGGGATGATGAAGGCCATGCTTACCTGGACTTTCTCGGTGCATATGGTGCCCTCAATTTAGGGCATAATCCACCCGTTGTTCTAGATGCCTTGACCAAAGTACAAGAAATGCCCAACCTTTTGCAGGCTAGCCTCAATGGCATGACTGCCGCCCTTGCGCATAATTTAGCCCAGGTAACTCCGGGGCAACTACAGAGAACGTTTTTCTGCAACAGTGGCGCAGAGGCTGTAGAAGGTGCCCTAAAGATGGCCCGGATTGCAACTGGGCGCCAGCGACTTTTGTATTGCGAAGGGGCATTCCACGGCAAAACCCTTGGTGCTCTGTCTGTAACAGGACGCAGCAAATACCAGGAGCCCTTTGCTCCGCTTATTCCCAATTGCCAAGCCATACCCTATGGTGATGTCATCGCCTTGGAAAATGCACTAACCCAAAGGGATGTAGCAGCCTTCATAGTTGAGCCCATCCAAGGGGAAGGTGGGGTGATATTGCCGCCAGAGGGTTACTTAGGTAAAGTACGGGAGCTCTGCACCCGATACGGGACTTTGTTAATCCTAGATGAGATCCAAACTGGGTTTGGCCGCACAGGCAAACTCTTTGCTTGTGAACATGAAAACGTGGAACCGGACATCCTCTGTTTAGCCAAATCTCTAGGGGGAGGAGTCATGCCCATTGGAGCCACAGTGACTACTGCCCAGATTTGGGACAAAGCATATGGCCCCATGGACAAGGCGCTCTTGCATACATCCACCTTCGGAGGCAACACCCGGGCGGTAGCTGCTGGTATCGCTTCATTGAATGCCATCGTGGAGACCGACCTGCCCCGGCAAGCAGCAGAGAAGGGCCAGTATCTCCTGGACAAGATCCGAAAACTTGGGGAAAAGCATGATCTAATCACAGATATTCGGGGAAGGGGCCTGCTTATTGGCATAGAGTTTAGCAAACCCACCGGGTTCGTAGATAGACTCACTAAGGGTGCCATGAGTAAATTCTCCGAGGAATTCCTAGGAGCCATGGTAGCCGGCGAATTGCTCAATCACCATCGCATCATCACCGCCTACACGCTGAATAATCCCAACGTTATCCGCCTTGAACCACCTCTGATTGTTACTAAGGATGAACTAGATCAACTAGTCAATGCCCTAGACGAGATTTTCACCCGCAACAGTAGTCACATCCGCATGGCCTTAGCCAGTACCAAGACCGTTGTCGGGGGCTTGTTCGGCAAAAAGCACTGATAAGAAACCAAAACTCACAGCCCGCCACAATTGATATGGTCGGCTGTGAGTTTTTCTAATCCCCTCAAAGTCCAGAGAGTCTTGACCTATCTACCGATTTTTCTAGAAATCCTCACCAACGTTATCTGCCCAAAGGGCGATGAAGTCCATGAGTTCGTTTAAATTGGGGCTACGCATATTGCGTACATAGAATCCGGAAGTGCCTGTTCCAGCAACCAAGCATTCCTCCGGTGACAGACCTAGAACTTGGCCCAAACAAAAACCTGCATTGAAGTTATCACCGGCACCTGTTGTTAGCTTTGGACTAGAAGTATAGGGACCATTGATGTGGGAATATTTGCCACCGACAACTACACCGGCCTCAGCCACAGGGTGTACAACCAAGCAGTAGATACCTAATGCTTCGCCTACTTCCCTTGTGATCTCCTCTAGTGATACAGATTCTGGCTTATCGCTTAATTTGACATTGAGCACCGTTGCAATCTCAGATGCTTCCTTGCGATTTAGGCCGAGAATCACCTTATAGTACTTCTCGAATTCTTTAAGCATAGCCATAGCCTCGGCTATATCCTCAGTATTGCGCTTTTCTGGGTCACATAGATCGAAGAAAGCAAAGGGCTTGCCCTTGGGAGTAGCTTTAGGCAAGACGATCTCTAGCATCTTCCGCCAAATATCGGTCATATAAGGAATCATAGTCCAATTTAGCATACTCACTAAGTCAGACCGGGAGAAGATCTCCACTAATTTTTCCTTGGAGATTCTAGCTACAATATTGTCCCAGTTGACCTCTTTTAGAATCTCAATCTTGCCCATCATCAACTTACCATCGGTGAATTCAAGGGCATCGGTATGGCCCGGATCACAAATGGAGTATGTCTCACAGGCGTCAGCTAATTCCCTAAACACTGGATGAATATCCGGATAACCTAAGCAACCTGAGTAAGTTAGGTCTACGCCAAAATTACGCAAAGCATTGGCCATAATAGGCCCATTGCCACCTAACTTGATTTGCTTGGGAATAAGTTCAAGATTAGTGCTAAGCCCTGCCGCTCGACTAATCCGTTCACCAAACTGGGCAATGGTGTCTACCCGGGTGTAAGTCTCAAAGTCCACCCGCTTATCTACAACATGGATAATTTCATCGACAAATCCGTCAAAACCAACAAAAAACTTAAAGTCCTCCGGTCGTTTTTCCACACCCTTTAAGGTTTCTAGGGTCTGTTGAATCAATTTCCTGTCCTGCGTTACCGCCATAAGGCCGAAACCTCCCCCATATCCTTATCTTATCTGTCGTTTCCTCTTCGCCATAAAGTTGCCCTATCCTGCTTACCAGCTTATGCCGGTATCTAGGGTAGTCCCACGATGTGCAAATCCCGCCTCAGCAAAGCTTTACAGTCGGCGCCATGGGTCATGGCTGATCTTGCCTCTAGCATGAACTTACCCCGGGTCCGCAGGTGAAGCTTGATTGAGCTATCATCATATTCCACCCTTAGTCCCTCGATCGCGCCACTTCTACCTCTATCTAAGCTCTTGGCCAGTCGCAGAATCACAGATAGCATCATAATCCCCCGCATATCCTCCTGGTGAAGAGGGCCTGCCGGAACTAGATAATCCCTGACGCCTTGCAGATAGTAGCGCTCATGGGAAGCTGCCACAAAGGCAGCAGTCACCAGCTCTCTATGGGTTAGACCATTAATTCGAGCATTGAGCATCATATAGAAAGTGTGTCTGAAGTGGTTCTCCTGGTTCACCGCATAGCCGATATCATGTAAGAGCGAGGCTACTATCAGAAGTCGCCGCTCATATGGGCCAAGTCCATGTAAAGGCCTTAGTTGATCAAACAAGGACAAGGCCAAGTTGCTGACATGGCGCACATGGGGTCCTTCGATGTTATAGTAGTGGATTAGGTTATCTATGCTGTGCATGAGCACACTAGGTATTATGGGATCTTGCGTATCCCGAGCCAAATACTCAAACAAGAGGCCATCCCTGATTCCACTTCTGCTCGTCACAAGCCCCGGGATACCGGTAATCTCTAGTACTTTATTGATCACCCCAATACCCGGCACCAATATATCTGCCCTTTCTAAGGACATGCCCGGCACCCGCCATCGCCCTTGCAGATCAAGCCCTAAAAGCCTTTGGTAAATGCCTGCCACCGCTTCAGCATCCATCTCATATCCATGGGTTATATCAGGTTTGTAGCCTCGCCGCCTACGATCGATCCTAGCTAATGTTCTAGCTGTCCCACCCAATGCGATCAAAGTGTCGTAATCCTTAAGCCACGGGATCCCGCCTAATTCCTTAGACAACATCTCCTCAAGGGCTGTAACCGAGGAAGGCTTGATGGCATCGCCCATGTCAAATCGCTCAGTAAGGGTAACTATGCCAAACGGCAATGTAACGACATGGTCTTCTAAGCGGTTACTATAGCCAACTAGTTTGGTGCTACCACCACCCACGTCGATAATCAAACCGCTATCGGCGAAAACGGTGTTTACAACTCCCACATAATCAAGATGGCCCTCGTCTTCCCCAGATAATACCCTCACCTTGATACCTGTTTCCCGTTCCAAGGAAGCCAATATTACATCGCGATCTGGTGCCCGCCTCACCGCGGCAGTAGCCACAGCCAGGATCTCATCGACCTTTCGCACCCTACACAGTCTTGCGAAAAAGGCAACAGTCTCCAATGCGTGGTCTTGCATTTCGGGATCCAGGGAACCGTCAGGGCCCACATTTTCTACTAAGCGGACAGTTTCCTTCACATTGTCAATCTGATGGTACTCACCCTCCGGCCCAATATCCATGATAATCAGGCGAACGGAGTTAGAGCCAATGTCAATAATGCCTATCCTTTTCATAATCGCATCTTCTCCACGAGAGTTTTGCCGAGGGAGCCCATGCCTTCAGTCGTGGGTAGTTGACATGCAACCCGCCAGTCAACATGTCTATGCAAGATCCCTACTAGCTTTTCCAGATACGCCTGATCCAGTGATGAAAAACGTCCCTTAAAGGGTGAATCCAAATCCAGGACACCCCATATGCTTCCTGCATGTTCAATAGGCACCACAATTTCCGCACAAGACGCGGGATCGCAGGCTATGTGACCTGCAAACAAATGCACATCGGGCACAACTATACTTTCTTGCTTTACAGCGGCTGTCCCACAGACACCTTTGCCCCAGGGAATACGGACACAAGCCGGCTTCCCCTGAAATGGGCCAAGAACCAATTCATCCCCCTTGCGCAGATAAAACCCGGCCCAGTTTAGATCAGGCAAGGTATGATAAATTAGCGCCGCTGTATTGGCTAGATTAGCTAACCAGTCGGTTTCCGGCCCAATGAGCGCTTCCAGCTGCACCAACAATGTCTCATACATGGAGTGGACATTGTCCCCTGACCACCTTCCACTATTTGGCATCGGTATTCACTCCCATGGTCCATGGCCAGATCAACTTGCAGACCAGTATTAGCACTGCTAATTAGATCAGGCCCAGAATTCTTCGCTCAAATTTCTTTGGATAACTTCGACATATCACGCTATAAACCTCCACTAACCGCGTCAAGCCTGCAGGAATAGCCCTGTCACACCCCGAATGTTACAATAATGTAACTCGGCAGAGGGTGAGCCTAAGAGGGTGACCCCATAGGTAACCACGGAAGGTTGCCCATGAACAGTCCAATAACATATGGAGGTGCTGGGTCATGAAGCATCGAGGCGGATTCCATTTAATTGGTCACCGGGGCGCGGCAGCACATGCACCGGAAAATACCCTAGCATCATTTCACAAAGCGATAGATATGGGAGCCACCATGCTGGAGCTTGACATACACTTAACTAACGACCAAGAGATAGTGGTCATCCATGACCATGAGATTTCCCGTACCACCTCCGGAAGTGGTCTAGTAAGCAATATGACCTTACGGGAGATCCGCGAATACGATGCCGGCAGTTGGATGCATCCTGACTTTAAGGGAGAGAAAGTCCCGATTTTACGGGAGGTCATGGAGCTTATCCATAAGGACAACATATTCCTTAATATCGAGATCAAAGCCGGTGAAAAGATCCATATTGGGCTAGTAGACAAGCTTCTGGAATTGGTTGGCGAATACGATACCGCCGACATGATTGTGATTTCCTCCTTTCATAGGGAATACCTTAAAGAGATCAAGGAAAAAGCCCCCGCCATCGAGGTGGCACTCTTGTATGCTGGTGATGTGCCTGATGCCCTAGATGAAGCAGTCGGAGAAGGCTGGGAAGGCTTGCACCCCCACTTTCCCCTTATAGATGAGAAGCTAATAGAAGGGGCACGGCAACGGGGCCTCGCAGTACGGGCATGGACAGTAAATAGACCCGATGATATGAGACGCCTCATGGATTTTGGCGTAGATGGCATCTGCAGTGATGTACCCGATGTATTGAACAAAATTGTTGCCGAGTTCACTATTTGACAGCCAGTATCCTTTCATGGTGCAATTCGTGTATAATATATCTCACAAATGTTAGACCCCACGATTGAATTCTGCCGTCATAGGTACATAACTCCGCATAGAAAGGCTTGGTGTTACAGGATGCAAGAACTGTATATTCTCCTTGGCGGCATACTTGCATGGATAGGGTTGCTACAGCTGCGCATGCTCAACTATTCGCCCGCTGTACGCCAACCCGGAGATAGAAATTGGCGGCTAAGACGACTAGCTGGTGCGATGGCATCAATCATGGGGTTACTTTTGGCGGTTTACGGTGCGTGGTAGCTCTTCTACAGATATACCATCCTACCATCCGTTGGCTTTGCATTTTACTGAAAGCCGGGGTATAATGTATCTGCCGATGATGAGTCGGCACCTAGGGGAGTAGCTCAATTGGCAGAGCACCGGTCTCC
>JAAZMF010000177.1 GCA_012798955.1 Bacillota bacterium
GGGAGCGATCTAGATCATCACTCGTAAATCCTAGCCCGTAAATCACCTGTTTCATCTTGACATCATACGAGTAGCCACCAGCATGATGAAATTCATTCTGAACGCGACTATAGCGACGCATGATGTCCTCTAACTTAATCGGATCCTGGAACACCTCCGGTGATGCCATCAGGGTCTCTAGCTGACGCATACTGTCGGCCATTTCCACAATCTCCGTCAATTCTTGCATCAATAGCTGCCTGAAAGTCGTCTCCTGGGCCCTCACTGGCCTCTGGGGCAAATACCCCATCCGGCACCGATTTGGCTTATTGACCATTCCCCCATCAGGCAGAATCTCCTGGGTGATCAGGGAAAGCATCGTTGTTTTGCCAGCACCATTAGGCCCCACTAGCCCAATTTTGTCGCCGGGCTGAATGGCAGCGGTAACTTCGGCCAAAATCTGTCGATTGCCAAAGTACTTGCTCACTTCGTCAAGGAAAATAAGGCTCAAGTGAAACGACTCCCCCGTGGATTATCACATATATCATATCATGTTTCAGCCCACCTGCCTCTGGCGATTACCTTCCCGAGATGCAGAGGTCCCTGGAGAACGTGATAGCACAAATCCCGCCCACCAAACCACCAGAAGACCGCCCCCCACCGCCAGATACCTTCCCAGAAGCGCCCTTATGGCCGCCAAATATGGTTCTGGTGATCCGAAAGCAGGGATCGCCACTTGCCAAACGTGTTTATAGAAAAACCAAGCCCAGCCGACAAAACCTAAAGATGTGGCACCTACCAAAAGCCGTCCCCAAAACCTCACCCGTGGTTCCTTGCCATTGGGTCTCCACATTGGTCTCGGTCCTTTCTGCCCCGTAGGCTGGTTACTCTTAGAGCTTTCTCGGTTAAACCTATCTTGCCTCCCCTGGTGCAAAGGAGGTCATATTGCGACCCTTGTCCTGGTGGCGCTCTATTGCCAACTCGATGAGCCGATCGATGAGTCTTGCATAGGGAATCCCACTAGCCTCCCATAGCTTGGGATACATGCTAATAGGCGTAAAGCCAGGTATGCTATTGATCTCGTTGATATAGATGCGCTCTGTGTTTTTGTCCACAAAAAAATCCACCCGGGCCATACCCGCCAAGTCCAACGCTCTAAAAGCCTGAACGGCTAGCTCCTGAATCTTTTCAGTGGTCTTGGCGGTAATCCTCGCCGGAATAATCAGCTCCGAGGCACTATCATGATACTTAGCAACGTAATCATAAAACTCCCGGGATGGGACAATCTCCCCCGGTATCGACGGGATGGGTTCATCATTGCCTAGTACACTGCATTCAACTTCCCGAGCATTGCCGGCATCTTTTTCGATAACGAATTTGCGGTCATAAATGGCCGCCTCATTCAGTGCCTCCTGCAACTCCCCGGGCTCCCGCACCTTGGAAATACCCACACTCGATCCCAAAGAAGCAGGTTTCACAAAACACGGGTAACCGATCTTTCCCACGGCCTCTTCCGCTACCTTAGGGTTCTCCTCCCACTCAGAGCGAAATAGCGTCACATAGGGCAGTTGAGGCAACCCCTCCGCTGCAAATACAGCCTTGGCCATCGCTTTATCCATGGCTACCGCTGAACCAGTGATACCAGCCCCCACGTAGGGCAAATCTGCTAATTCCAACAGCCCTTGTATGGCACCATCTTCCCCATAGGTACCATGAAGAACCGGGAACACCACATCTATATGCCCAATGGCTTGGCCCTTGTTGCCGACGCCTTCCTTGGGGTCTATGGAAATAAGGTTTCCTCCCCTAGGTGTCGGTAATAGTGACACAGGGGTTGGACTATCTTGAATGGCTTTTCCCTCTTCTGTAGCCTGGGAGGAGAGCAACTCAAGCACATTATCCCCCACCAACCACTTTCCCTTTTTCGTAATGCCAATAGGTACCACATCATATTTTGATCTATCTATGGCCTCTAGCACACAAGAGGCCGATGTAAGTGAAACCTCATGCTCACTAGAGCGTCCACCAAAAATAACACCGACTCGAATCTTCTTTGTCACCTTACCAGACCTCTGCTGATGCAGGGTCTTTTCTCTCCCTTCGCCAACCATGATTATTTCTAGGAATCCTTTCAATACTATATGTACTCCACTATCGCCTTATTACCTTGCGTCAATTATAGGGCAGGTCAACTCTATAGTTATGTAGAATATATTCCTAACAGCTGGCGGGGCAACATCCGCCAAGGGAAGTAGGAGGCATTATTACCTTGGAGGCCCAATGGCAAGCAATCGTGGACACCCAACGGGAACTAAATCAGCAACTAGGGGCGCTTTTGAAGGCAGTAGAGATTAACCTCTTCGATGAAGAACTAGTGCGGCAGTTTAAAGAAGAGATCACTGAACTCCTCGTGCAGACCCAGCGTCAGGGCAACCATATCTGCCGCCAGTATCTTGAATCCATAGATTACTAATTCTACCTGTTTCAGGGAAAGGAGAATAATATTGACTGCAAACACTCGGCAGGTAAAGGCTTTATTCTCCCTTACAGTGGCTGAAGGGAAACGTCTCATCGGCAAAGCCGTGGCAGCCCTACCAATAGTGCAACACGCCCGGGCTAGAGGACGTCTTATAATCGCCACCGGTACAACCAACGGTTATGTTGCCGAAGAGATCCTAGGGCAGCCTGTGGCTATCCCACGCTACACGGCAGGCATTGTCACCGGTGGCAAATACACTGTCACCGATAGCGAAACTAGACTTACACCCATCTGCTTTGAAAATGGACAACAAAGCTTCCGTGCTTGGCCTGAGATTTTAGAGGACTTCACCGGTGATGATGTGTTTATCAAAGGGGCTAATGCCATTGATCTATCTGGTATGGCAGGAGTGCTAGTGGGATCGCCCAATGGTGGAACCTGTGGGGTAGCCTTCGGGGCTCTTTATGCCCGGGGTAGTCACCTTATCGTGCCCGCATCTAGGGAGAAATTGGTCCCATGCGTAAATGCCGCCATTCAGGCCCTCGGTATTCATGCTTTTGATGAAAGTCTTGGTATGCCCTGTGGCATGATCCCTGCCGTCGGAGCGAAAGTGATTAGTGAGGTTGAGGCCCTCTCCATTCTTTGCGATGTAGAGGCGGTGCAAGTCTCTGCAGGCGGCGTGGGTGGCAGTGAGGGTAGTGTGGGCTTAGTAATCAATGGTACTGAGGCAAAGGTAACCGCAGCCATGGAACTTATTCGAGGAATCAAAGGGGAACCCCCCATTAGCTAATCCCCAGCTGCTTGATTAGAGCAGTCTTCATGGCAGTCACCGGCGCTTGGACTCCTAGCCATATCTCCAAAGCAGCCGCCCCCTGATAGGCCAACATGCCTAAGCCAGGTAAAGTGGCAAGACCCGCTTCCTTGGCCTTCCGCAAAAAGACGGTCTCTCCGGGGTTATAAACAATGTCACATACCAACGCAGTAGAAGGCAGCAATTCCTCTTCCACCGGCGGGGCCGAGGCCACATTGGGGTACATACCCAAGGGAGTTGTATTGATCAGAATATCAGTGGCGGGAAGGTAAGCCCGTAGACCATCAAACCCAGTTGCTATGGTCTTGCATCCCGTCTCGACCTGGATTTCACCAGCTAGGGCCTGGGCCCTGTTTTTGTTGCGATTGGCTATAACCATACATTTGGGGCTAGATAGTGCCAACTGAAAGCCTATGGCTCTAGCCGCACCGCCAGCACCTAGGACTGTAACCAACTGGCCCCGAGGGTGCCTACCTGCCTCCTCTGTTAGAGATCGTAGAAACCCGATCCCATCAGTGTTATATCCTATCAGACGGCCATCGATATTGCTGATGGTGTTGATAGCCCCAACTAGCTTCGCCACTGGATCGATCTCATCGATATACTTCATAACCTCGATCTTGTGAGGTATGGTAACATTTATGCCTCGAATTCCCAGGGCCCGCACTCCCCCAATAGCTTCCCTTAGCTGTCTCGGGCCAACTTGAAATGGCACATAGATACTGTCCCTTGCCAATGCCTCTAGCGCAGCATTTTGCATGGCCGGTGATAGACTATGACCTATGGGATCGCCGATTACACCTAGAACAAGCGTGGTGCCGGTTAGACCACGGCTTGAGCAATTGGGCAATTGCCTCTTCCTCCTTGATCAGCCGCTGATTCTGTGGTTGTTCTGTTTGCGGGATAAGTATGGCGGTTCATCCTCATACCTAGTAGCCGCGACTAATTCCTCGGGAGCAAAGGCTAGCTCCCACGCATCCCAAACGGCCTCTACTGCTATAACCTCTATACCGTCGATATCCTTAGGAATCTCCCGTTCATTCTCTTTAGGTACAAGTACCCTTTGTACCCTAGCTTGGCGGGCACCATAGATTTTCTCTTGGATACCACCCACCGGCCGGATCTTTCCTTGTAAGGAGATCTCACCGGTAACTGCAATATCTTGACGAATAGGTATACGCTCCACAGCAGAAACCAGGGCAAGCACCATAGCTAAGCCCGCCGAAGGACCGTCTATATTGCCGCCTCCGATAACATTAATGTGGACATCATAGTTGGAGATCTCCTTGCCGGTTATCTGTCTTACTACCGAAGCGGCGTTAAAAACTGAGTCCTTGGCCATGGAGCCCGCGGTTTCGTTAAATCTGATAGTGCCCTTATCTTTAGTCTTAGCCGGGAAAGCAACGGCCTCTATTTCCAAGATAGATCCGAGAAATCCTCTCACGCCCAGCCCCAATATCTTACCTATTTCGGCACCCTTGCCCACCTGAGCAGTAACAAAGGGAATCAGTCGACTACTCTGGATAACCTCTTCAAGATCATCCCGGGTAATTGCCACAGTTCCTTCCCCATTCTCGCCACTTCCGTAGCGCTGTAAGGCAATACCATAGCAATCAGCCAGCAAATTGATGGCTTTTCTGCCTTCAATAGTGTATTCACTAACCACGTCCACTACCGACGGTTCCACTTGAACATCCAAACGTTCGGCGGCGGCTGTCACTATCCCCTGAATGTCCTTGCGGGTCAAAGGCTCGAAGAAGACTTCCGCACAACGGGAGCGCAAGGCGGGATTAATCTCACTGGGATCCCGGGTGGTAGCCCCGATCAGGATAAAATCCGCTGGAGCCCCTTCTTCAAAGAGCTTTTTGATGTACTTAGGTACATTGGGATCCGTTGGATCATAATACGATGAATCAAATCTTACTCGCTTATCCTCCAGTACCTTAAGAAGTTTGTTTTGTAACATCAGATCCAATTCGCCTATCTCATCAATAAACAAGATACCGCCGTGGGCCTCCGTGACTAAGCCCGGCTTTGGCTCTGGTACTGCACCTTCCGCTAAATCCCGCTTGGCTCCTTGGTAGATAGGGTCATGCACTGATCCAAGCAAAGGGTTAGTCACTTCCCGGGGATCCCAGCGGAGCGTAGTCCCATCGACCTCCACAAAACGGGCCTCTGGCCCAAAGGGAGTGTGAGGTAGCTGCTTAGCTGCTTCTAGCATAAGCCTAGCAACAGTCGTCTTGCCCACACCAGGAGGCCCATACAAAATCACATGCTGGGGATAGGGGGAGGCGATTTTAGCAAACATAGCCTTAATAGCCTTCTCTTGACCAATCACTTCCGACAGATGGCTAGGTCTTAAGAATTCACCGATGGAGGCAGATAGTTTTCTTTGCTCAAGTTTCTCCAACTCGGCGTACTTTTTCAGGGTAGAAGGGTTGTCTGGACCTTTTTCCTCTTTTAGGATCTCCAATCGAACTTCCCGAAGATATTCCTCGTGGCGCTCTTGCATGCGCTCCGCAACTTTCTTTTCGATGGACTCCTCCACCGTGCGGCGGGCCAATAGATCAGCCAACGCATCTTCGATTTCCTCTAGCGCAGCGGGGATCTCTTCTAGCCGGGGTGCAGCATCCAGAGTAGGATCCTCCAACACGATTTTTTGCAGGGCCAAAACTCGTTCTGGCAATTGCTCAGAACGCATCAAATGCAGAGCATCAAGCTTGCCTGCCCGCATTACCAGTCTATCTGAGCCCATCAGATTAGCTAGCATCCCAAAAATAGCAGTAACCTGCCTTTTGAGCTGCTCCTCACCTGATGGCTTAAAGTCAAGCTTGCGCCTGCCCCCTGGCATGAGTCTCCCAATTAGATTTTTCACAGCGATCCCCTTCCCCACTGACAACAAAATGATCTAGATTACTCCGCTTCAACCTTAACAGTCAGATTCGCAGTAACTCCCGCCAACAGCCTGATGACTAGCTGATGGTTGCCCACACTTCTGATCGGCTCCTGCAGTTCTAGTCTGCGCTTGTCCAATTCAATACCGGTTTTTTTCTTAATAATAGCTACCAAATCGGTGTTAGTTACTGAGCCAAACAACCGGCCACCTTCGCCACTCTTGGCCTTCACAACTAATTCCATTCCATCTAGCACTGCTTTTGTGCGCTCAGCATCGCCCTGCTCTCGGATCTCTCGTTCTTCGTCCAGAGCACGCTGATGCTCCAACGCCCTTAGATTGCTCTTAGTAGCCTCAATGGCGAGCCCTCGGGGAATCAAAAAGTTGCGGCCATAACCCTCGGCCACTTTGACTGTTTCGCCCCGCTTCCCCAGATTCTTGACATCTTGCTGCAAAATAACTTCCATGTCCTCCACTCCTTTGCTGCTTGATTCTACACAGGTTCATCCTCACCAAGCTTACGGAAGTTAAACCATGTGTCCAAAACTCCTGCCCACACAATGATCGTGGTGATCATGGGGTTAAACAGAAATACAATGACTATCCAACGTACCAACTTAGGTACACGGGCCTTTTCGAAAAAGAACCATAAAATTGCCAATCCCTGGAGCAAGAATACATAATTGAACAAGATTTGCAGGTTTAGACCTAGGGCAAACCAAACATTTGTCTCGGTCATGCCCCGGCTAGCCAATAACAAACCATGCCCCAGAATGTAACCCCATGCAAGGTACCAGGGAAAACGCCAGGAACGAAAGGGTTTGATCCACGGCAATTTTGCCCCTACGCGATTGAGGATCAGCCGTGCCAACCAATAGTTGACAAAGGTCATCATAGTGGCAGTGGTCAACAATGCCGCCGGTAATGCCAGTTTGAGCAATCGCACGAACTCATCAATAGCGTTGGGCTTTAGGAAGGGGTGCTCCTCTACTCCAAACCTTTCGTACATGCGCAAGGCTTGTTCCAAAGATTGACGCAAGGCTTCAAAAGATGTCTCCAACACACTAATATCGAGCACTAGCGTAGTTACGGCTACCATTAATATCAAAGCGATCACGGAAGTAGCCGTGCCAATCAGCAAGATACGATGGGGGGGAAACCCCTCCCGCAGCCCACCTCCCATGGCAATGCCCACCAATCCCAAGATGAGCAAAAAGATCATGGTAGGGACCATGCTAATTACGATACCCGCTAGTAGCGCCGATGTTACGGCTACTAGAATCCCAGGTCTCATGCCATGGCGATAGACCAAGATGATTAGAGGCACCGGGGTAACAAAAAAAAGATAAGGCATAAAATAGGCTCCCAAGAGAGAGAGCAACACCGTAATGGCAGCCAGCATAGCCCCCTCTGTTAGCGAGCGGGTAGTATTCGGTTTTCGCATCCCCTTCACCTCTTGTTATCCTGTAGGTACCGCAACAGAGCCGAAAAATCTCCATACCACTGCTCAATCTCGTGGTCTTGTTCGATATTGGCTTTGATCCTATTTTCAATCTTGATATCAAGTCTAGAAAAACTAATTCCTAGCCGATTGCCTAAGATAAAACAGGTGATTACTATGTTTGCAAGCCCATCAATAATTGTTTCCTCGGTGTTCTTAACTAGCCCCCGGAAGAACACCGCAACACCCGATACCAACTCAGCCTTCAGCCACTCAATGGTTTTGATATTGCGGGCAATGCCGATATCCGACTTCGGCATAGACATGCCTGACCCCTCCTGGCAAATTTATGTGTCTTCCCTTCCTTAGTGGAAACTAGCCTGAATGTTTAAAAGGGGGTAACCGCCTAGCAGTTAACCCCTTGCTGCGTCTAGATTAAATTGTGGTTACTCTGCAGTGTACGGCAACAGGGCAACCTGCCGGGCACGCTTGATGGCAACAGTCATCTGTCTCTGGTGACGGGCACAGTTGCCAGAAATTCGCCGGGGGAGAATCTTTCCCCGCTCTGACAGATAGCGCCGCAACCGACCTACTTCTTTATAGTCAACTTGGGTCACTTTATCAATACAAAAGTTACAGACCTTGCGTCTGCCCCTGCGACCTCTTCGCCTTTCCCTAGCCAAATATATCACTCCTTCAGAAAGGGAACATCGTCAAAATTATCATGGGACGGAGTGACAGTCCTGTGAGCGTCATCGCCTTGATCCGATTGTCGCCCCCAATCGAGAAATCGCACATCCTGGGCCACTACCTCGGTCACCCAGCGACGGGAACCATCTTGGGCATCATAGGAGCGTACCTGTAGACGACCGTCTACCGCTACGAGCCTTCCCTTATTCAAGTAATTGGCACAGGTTTCGGCCTGCTTGTCCCAGACTACTATGGGAACAAAATCCGCTTCCCTTTCTCCACTTTGGTTCGTGAATGGTCGATCAACGGCTAAACGGAAATTAGTAACCGCGGTCCCACTTTGCGTGTATCTCAGTTCTGGGTCAGCTACTAAACGGCCGATCAATATAACTCGATTGAGCATTTGTGCTCCCCCTTATCTATGTCTCGGAGCGGAGCTGTCACTGGAAATCGTGAATCTACCAGTTGGTCATCTTAATCTGTTTAATCTTCGTCTTTACGAATTAACATATGGCGAATGACCCCATTGGCGATCTTCACAATCCGCTCCAGCTCACTGGCTGTCGCGGGCTCCGCTTGAAAATCGATCACCACATAGAAGCCTTCGGTGAACCCGTTAATCTCGTATGCCAGCCGTCTTTTTCCCCATCGATCGACATTGTCTAAAGTCCCACCCTCACTGGTAACAACCCCAGTAAGACGCTCTAGCAATGCATCGGTGGCTTCTTCCTCCAAACTTGGCTGCAAGACGAGTAACATCTCATATGGTCGCACCGTAGCTCCACCTCCTCCCTATGGACATGGCCCCAGGTCGTGCCTGGAGCAGGGATAACCAGTGTCATTATACCATTCGCCTATCGTGCATGCAACAAAGTGCGATTCAAACGTTGAATCTTATTAACATGACATCTCCGTCCTGCACCTCATAGTCCTTGCCCTCGGATCGCAAAACGCCTTCCTCCCTAGCCTTGCTAAAGGAGCCCAGATCAATTAGGCGATTGGCTTCCAACACTTCAGCCCGGATAAAACCTCTTTCCATGTCGCTGTGAATCTTACCGGCAGCTTGGGGCGCCTTCGTTCCCCTTGGAATAATCCATGCCCTTGTCTCGGGGCCCTTAATTGTATAGAACGTAATCAGATCCAATTGCCTGTAGGCGGCTTGTACTAATCGGTCTAGCCCAGAACTTGGAATGCCCAGCTCTACCAGGAACTCCTGTCTCTCTATGTCATCTAGTTCCTGCAATTCAGCCTCCAACTGAGCGGCAATAGCTATACAGCTAGCTCCTTCGGCTTTGGCCAAAGCATGTAATTGGCCGTAAGGTGAATCAGAAGATACATGATTGCCCGAGATCATAATATCGGTAAACTGCTCGGGACTCACGTTGGCACAGTAAAGCATGGGCAGGGAAGTGAGCAATAGCCAACTTTTCACCAGCTTCTGTTGATTTTCATCAAGGGGGATATTGCGAGCTGGCCGGCCCCCATCCAATTGCTCGATTACATATTCGACCACTTGCAGTTCCTCTTTATATCTATCTTCACCAGTCTTCAAAAAGCGCATCGCTTTCTCCTTGATCTTCTCTAGCCTTTGGATGTCCGCCAAGAGCAATTCTGTCTGGATAATCTCCAGATCCCGAAGAGGATCAAGGGCGCTACCTTCCACATGACTTACATTATCATCTGCAAAACATCGAATCACATGAACTAACGCGTCGGCTTCCCGAATGTGACCAAGGAATTGGTTACCAAGCCCCTCCCCCTGGCTAGCACCTCGCACTAAGCCTGCTATATCAACAAACCGAATAGTCGCGGGAGTAAGCTTTTCAGGCTGCACCACTGCCCCCACTTGATTAAGTCGTTCATCAGGAATAGGCACAATACCAATATTAGGTTCTATGGTACAAAATGGGTAATTGGCAGCGGCAGCGGCAGCCTGGGTCAATGCATTAAAAAGTGTCGATTTACCTACATTGGGAAGCCCGATAATCCCCATGGAATACATTAAACACCCTCCCGCAATACCGCTTTCACTGAACGCTCGAATCTCCGCCTGGGTACCATCACAACACGACCACAATTGAGACATTTGATACGAAAATCCATGCCTATCCGCAAAACTTCCCATTGATCTCCCCCACAGACGTGGGGTTTTCTCATACGCACAACATCACCTATGTGATATACAGGTATCATAAGCTATCTCCAATAATTCTTATCATGGTCTTCACCATCAGCTTCCAAAGTCACCCTGGTCTTCATGCCAGCGGGGATAGGAACCTAGTAGGCGAAAGAAACTACTGTTTTGACGTACATGGTCTAGCGCCTCGCAAACCTCCGGCATTTGGCGATGGCCGGCTACATCGAGGAAAAACAAATATTCGCCCAAAATGCGCTTTGCCGGGCGGGATTCGATTCTAGTCAAATCAATATTCCGACTTGCGAAGACATACAGCTGTTCATACAAAACCCCGGCCCGATTCTCTCTTGGAGAAAACACAATAGAGGTCTTATCATCACCGGTGGGTTCTCTATCATTTTGAGCTAACACACAAAACCGCGTAGCATTGGCATGATTATCCTGGATGTCCCGGGCTAGAATGGAAAGCCCGTATACGCCTGCAGCAACCTCTGTACCAATGGCAACTCTCACTCCATCCATTGAGGCCACAAGACGAGCGGCCTCCGCTGTAGAGCTCGCAGTAACAAGCCTCGCCTTTGGCAGACAACGGCGCAGGAAGGCACTGCATTGGCCCAATGCCTGGGGGTGAGAGATCACCTCAGTGATCTCCTCCGCCGCCACGCCCTCCCTTCCTAGAAGATTATGACGCACGGGCACGATAATCTCACCGGCTATCTGCAAGTCTACCTCGTGAGCCATCATATCTAGAGTCAGGGCTACAGAGCCTTCCAGTGAATTTTCCAAAGGAACGACAGCGACATCTACTGCCCCCTCATCTGTTTTCAGAATCAGTGAGAGGATACTATCAAAGGACCGAAGCTCCGCAATCCGCACATCGGTCCCCACCGCAAGCTGGTTTTTATATACTAGAGCTGCCTGCTCCGAAAAAGTCCCTCGGGGACCTAGATACCCTACCACTACTTGCCGACTAGAGCTACTCATCACCATTCAAACTCTCTGCATCGGAGTTAGGGGCATGCCACCGTACTATTGGGTGCCGAGCCGCCTGGGTCTCATCTAATCGTCCTACTACAGTATGGTGTGGTGCTGTGCGCAATTGCTCAGGTGATTCCGTGACCTCCCGGGCTATAGCTACCATCACATCAATGAACCTGTCGAGCTCCGCCTTTGATTCCGTTTCCGTCGGCTCGATCATGAGGGCCTCTTCCACAATCAGAGGGAAGTAGACGGTAGGAGCATGGATATTGTAATCTAGCAGTCGTTTAGCAATATCCTGAGCGGTAACCCCCTGCTTCTTCTGGTTTGTGGCAGATAACACAAATTCATGCTTACACACCCGATCATAGGGGAGATGATAGATGTCCTTTAGCTGCTCCATCAGATAGTTTGCAGATAAAACTGCATCTTCACTAGCCTGCCTTAGGCCATCTGAGCCCATGCTCCGAATATAACCATAAGCTCGGACCAATACCAAAAAGTTCCCATAGAAACCCTTGACTTGGCCGATGGATTGGGGTCGGTCGTAATGCAGGAAGAACTCCTTTTCATCACTACCACCCACTTCAACTGTAGGGGTCGGTAGGAAGGGCACCAAAATGTCCCGCACTGCTATAGGACCTGAGCCAGGTCCACCTCCTCCGTGGGGAGTGGAAAACGTCTTGTGTATGTTAAAATGCACAACGTCGAAACCCATATCACCAGGCCGGCATTTACCCAAGATGGCGTTGGCATTAGCCCCGTCGTAGTAGAGTAATCCCCCTGCAGCATGTACCAATTCGCTAATTGTCAGAATTTCTTCTTCAAATAGCCCCAGGGTGTTGGGATTGGTCAGCATTAGGCCCGCAGTCTTGGGCCCTATAAGTCCTTTTAGATGTTCAACACTAACTCCACCCCTGTCATTGGATGGCACTTCCACTATCTTGTATCCGCACATGGCGGCACTCGCGGGATTAGTACCATGGGCAGCATCTGGTACAACTATCTCGTTCCTGTGGCCTTCACCCCCGGCTTCGTGGTAAGCCTTGATAAGCATCAGACCCGTTAGCTCACCATGGGCCCCAGCGGCTGGGCTCAGCGTAGCGCGATCTAGACCCGCAATCTCACAAAGGGCCTGCTCCAATTGGTACATTAGCTGAAGCGCCCCTTGGACGGTCTCCTCCGGCTGATAGGGATGGATGCTAGCAAAACCCGGTAAAAAAGCCAAATCCTCGTTAACCTTAGGATTATACTTCATGGTACAGGAACCTAAGGGATAGAAACCTACATCAACCCCGTGATTACGCCGGGATAAACCAGTGTAATGCCTTACGACCTCTAGCTCACTTAACTCAGGCAATGAAGCAGGGTCTTGACGCAAGAAATCCCGGGGGATCATATCTTCAATGGGCCTCGATGGCACATCCAATTTTGGTAAGCTGTAGGCCCGCCTCCCTGGAGAGCCTAATTCCATCAATAACGGAAACTGCTGATTGATCCCCATTATTTTACCTCCCTTAGCACCTGGAGGAGGTGCTCAATCTCCCGGGCAGTTCGGGCTTCTGTCACGCAAAACAGCATGGCATTTTCCCAATCCTTCCTCTCAGGATACATCCTGGAAAGGGGAAGCCCACCAATAATCCCTTCTTTACGCAAGGCGGCATTAACTTCAGAGCTAGGTATCGGTGCCTTTACTGCAAATTCATGGAAGAACGGCCCATCAAAGAGCATATCCCACCCAGGAATGCTACAAATCTGCTCAGCGGTATAATGAGCTTTTTGGGCACATTGAGTGGCTACATCAACTAGACCTGCCTTGCCCAACATAGCCAAATATATGGCACCAATCAGTGCCGAATGAGCAGCATTTGTGCAGATGTTCGACGTAGCACGATGTCTACGAATATGCTGTTCCCTAGTCTGGAGAGTTAGAACGAAGCCCCGGTTTCCATCTTCATCTTTGGTCTGACCCACAATACGTCCGGGCATACGACGGATATATTTATCCCTGGTTGCCATAAACCCGAAGCTTGGACCGCCAAAGGCCAGGGGGTTCCCCAAAGGTTGCCCATCACCGACTACGATATCAGCCCCATATGCCGCCGGTGGCTGCAAGATACCTAAAGATATAGGATTGACACAAGCAACTAACAAAGTAGAAGTGCCCTGCACTAAAGCACCGATTTCCCCCACCGATTCCAGCAAGCCAAAGAAATTGGGCTGCTGCACCAAAACTGCCGCCGTCTCTGTTCCAAGTAGTGGCTCTAGCGCAGCCAAGTCAGCCAACCCATTCTTCGTCGGGATCACTATTAACTCAGCATCTATGGCTTTGAGGTACGTCTCGACCACAGTGCGGTAATCCGGATGTAGGCTACCAAAGGTAACGACACGATTGCCGCCGGTCACCGATACTGCCATCAGAGCGGCCTCGGCTAGTCCAGTGGCACCATCATACAAAGAGGCATTGGCCACATCCATGTCAGTAAGCTGACAGATAAGTGTTTGGTACTCGAAAACCGCCTGTAGAACACCCTGGCTTATTTCCGCCTGATAAGGCGTATAGGCCGTAACGAATTCTGCCCGATTAGCCACATGATGCACCGCGGTAGGCACAAGATGTTGATATATTCCTGCCCCCAAAAAAGATGGATGATTCTCCAAGGACATGTTGCGATTTGCCAATTCCTTCACGTGGGTCAGGAGTTCACTCTCACTGAGGGCTTCTGGCAAATCCAGATCCTTCTGAAGCAGTATTTCCCGGGGAATATCGGCAAAAAGTTCATCTATAGACCCCACACCTATCGCGGAAAGCATTTTCTCTCTTTCACTGCAGGTTAGGGGCAGATACGGATAACCCATGGGCTCTTTCGCTCCTTACTGGCGTATTGATCCGCTTATTGGCATTACAACGACTGCCTAGTTCGAGCCAACTTACGCTTCGATTTGATCCTTGTATTCCGCGGCGGTCAATAACGTCTCTAGTTCCCCTTGGTTAGAAGGAGCTATTTTTACTAGCCAACCGTCACCGTAGCAATCCTCATTGATAAGCTCCGGGCTATCATTGAGTGCTTCATTGACCTCTACGATAGTACCGCCTACCGGTGCATAAATGTCGGAAACTGCTTTAACCGACTCGATTACCGCCATGCTTTCGCCTTTCTTATATTCGGAGCCAATTGCAGGCAAATCCGCAAAAACGATGTCACCCATTTCATCTTGGGCATATTCACTTACACCCACAACGATTACGTCCTCATCTACTTTAGCCCACTCATGAGTTTCCGCATAATGCAAATTGGTTGGTGTTTTCATAATAACAACCTCCTTGTGTATTTTCACATGTTTTCTTGATTACACAGGGATCTTGCTATCCCTTCACTATGTCCTTAACCCGTGATGGCACAAAAGGGGTGGCTGTAACCCTTGCCGATACCGATTTACCCCTAATTACCACATCCACCAAATCTCCCACTTGGCCAATACCGGCCTTAAGGTAAGCTAGCCCTATACCCACATTGAGTGAAGGAGAGATGGAGCCACTAGTGACTTCCCCTTTAGATATACCATCAACCATCACTGGATAACCGCTCCGGGCTATCCCCCTACCCTCCATCTTGAAACCTACTAGGTGCCGTTGGGTAGAGGGTTCTAGTCGAACCAAGGCTTCTTTACCAACAAACTCTTTGTTTAGCTTTACCGCCCAGCCAATCCCAGCCTCCCATGGATTGGTGGCTTCATCAATATCATTGCCATAAAGAGTATATCCCATTTCCAAGCGCAAGGTGTCCCTAGCCCCAAGACCTACCGGCTGTATGCCAAGATTTTCCTGAAGGGCCAGAAACCTATCCCACCAGAAAACCCCTTGACATGCGGGCATATAAAGCTCATAGCCCACTTCCCCAGTATACCCGGTACGGGAAATCATGATCTCTCCGTGTTGCCCCATAAGTCTGAATGCCATATATGGAAGGTCAAGCACATCAAGCCCCACTGCTTGCATGGCCTTGGGGGCAAGGGGTCCCTGGATAGCTAGAATTGCCCTATCCTTACCCACATTCACAATCTCAACCTGTCCTTTGTAGGGTGCCTCTTGGGCCAGTGAATGTAACCAATCAAGATCCTTATCAGTATTAGATGCATTTACCGCTAAAGTCACATAATCTGTATGGCGATATACCAAAAGGTCATCAAGAATGCCACCATCTGTGTTACACAATAGGCTGTACTGAACCCGCCCCGGGGCCAACTTGAGAACATCATTGGTCATCACCCACTGAACAAAATCCAGTGCCTTTGGTCCTCTAATCTCTACCTCACCCATATGGGACAGATCAAACAGTCCACAAGCTTGCCGTACCGCCAAATGCTCCCGAGGGACGCCCGTGTATTGAACGGGCATTTCCCAACCTCCAAATTCAGTGAAGCGCGCCCCTAAAGCCTTATGACTCGCGGCGAGGGGCGTTACATTACCCGCCATGTTCAAAACCCCCCGGTGGTTTTTCGTTCTGGCACACCCTAGAGCTCCCACCCATATCC
Source organism: Bacillota bacterium (assembly GCA_012798955.1). GTDB lineage: Bacteria > Bacillota > Limnochordia > DTU087 > DTU087 > JAAZMF01. The sequence goes on from JAAZMF010000177.1 coordinate 15,945, forward strand.
TATACACGAAAAGAACTATGTCATACCCGCACCTTACCAATCACGCTTACCATAGAAAGAAGGATGGGCATATGTGCCGCGTAATACAGATATTGTTAAACCCGTTGCTCAAAAGAAAGCAACGCACGGTTATCTTGGTGTGGAAACGCCGAGGCCCCTAACAGGCCATACAAAAGCCTTGTTCCGGCATAGGGGCCTAGCTTAACATTGCGGCGTAAAATAAGCCGGCCCCTCCTGGGCCGGATGTCCCAGCTACACATATACTTGCGCACACCAATCTCGATATTTGCCCACTTTGCCCTTTACCACATCAAAATAGTAAGTCTGGATCCGACGACTAATCGGGCCGATGGCACCATCACCAACTTGGCGATGATCAATCTCACTAACGGGACAGACCTGAGCCCCTGTGCCGACAAAGAAGGCTTCGTCGGCCACATATAGCTCTGTCCGATCAATGGCCCGCTCTACCACAGGAATCCCTAAGTCCTCACGGGCGATTTGAATTACAGTGTTACGGGTGATTCCTTCGAGGATATCTGTTGTGACGGTACTTGTAATCAGTTTACCATCTCTTACGATGAATAGATTTTCAGCACTGCCTTCTGATACATGACCATCGGATGCTAGGAAAATGGCCTCATCGTAACCATCCTGTAGGGCTTCATCTTTGGCTAAGGCGGCATTCACGTAGGCCCCATTTATCTTAGCCCGCATAGGAATCATGTTATCTTCAAGGTGGCGCCAAGAAGAAACCCGAGCTCGCAAACCCCGGTTCATGTCTAGGTAATCGCCGAAGGGGATAGAGAAAACCAAAAAGGAATCATCGAGGCCACTAAGTCGAACCCCTATGGCGTGGGTGGATTTGTAGAATACAGGCCTAATATAAACATCTTGGCGATCCCCATTACGGCGTAGTAACTCAAGGGTAATCTGGCAAAGCTCGTCCACAGTATAACCCGGGCTGATGCGGAGGATCCTACATGAATTCATGATCCGTTCATAGTGCTCCCGCATGCGGAACACCAAAAGCTGATTTTCATCTTCGGACCAGTATGCCCTAATCCCTTCAAAACAGGCAGTCCCATAGAGGAAAGCATGGGTCATAACGTTGATCTTGGCATCCTCGAGTGGAACGAAGTCTTTTTCGAAATACGCGTATCTCATCATCATCTAATCGCCTCCTATTAGGCACCAACTGTCGCTTACATTAGCTCTTTTTGTGCTCAGTTAATTCTTTCCTTAGTTCTCCTTTTTTATGGGGAAACCCTCTTTCGGACAGCACTTCACCTAGTTATCTGCGGACTCCGGCGTCATCCCCTGGCGAATCAATCTATCTTGCGGCTTGTATATGCTCTTTTCAACTAACTCTCGATGAACCACTTTGTCACCGATTTTGATAATACGCCACAGCTGGACTTCATAGCCTTGCCTTCCCTTTCTGTCTTCTATCACTGTGCCAGGAAGCAAGGAGGGATCTAGATGGCGAATCACTCCCGGCTCCAGCACTCGCACAATATTGGAATCTAACTCAATCGAGCGCTCCAAAGGTGCATCGGAAAAGACCTTGATTATAAGGCGATCATGCTCGACTCGGGTGCTAAGTATCAGTCCATAGGGGGAATTATTGCGGAAAACCAGATCCAGATAATCGTAAGCAACGGCTGCATCTCGGCCCAAGGGTACATAACCGATGGGAAGTGAATGGGGAGAACGGGTAATCACATCTAGCCCTGCCAGTAACACAGCATTGTACAAAGTAGTTGATACTTGACATACGCCACCGCCAATTCCCGGCAACAACTGTCCATCAAAAATAACTGGTGCAGCTTTATATCCTTCGGAATCTACCCGAGGGCCAACCCATTGGTTAAAACTAAATATCTCGCCGGACCTTAACAGCACTCCGTCTAGCTCCTGGGCTGCTAAGCGAATATTACCAACGCGATTTCCATCTTTGGGATCAAAGATTGTTGCGAATTGGGCTATGGGGCGCCGGATCTGAAGAGCATAGGCATCCTCTGTAGAGAAATCCGGCATGACAATCTGAGGAATTACTGTCACCGTCCGGTCACCTTGTCTAGTTGAAGCCGTGATCACTTCGTTAACCAGTTGGTTGAGCTCCACTTTTTGGCCAAGGCTACCGGGGATGATCTCGACTTGATCATCGGAAGTAATGCGAATACTAGCATCAATGGGAGGGACATTAGCTGTGAGAGCTATTTTGCGAAGGGCGGAAGTCAATTTCTCATGATCAACGGAGACGATATGAGGCACATCCCATCCCTGGGCATGACTTTGCACATGATCAGAAAGCCGCCGCAATAAGTGGCCCTGCCTTCCCACTTGAAAGGCAGAGATCAAAATGTTGTCTAGGTCAGTGGTAATCCCTATTTGGGAGGGAATGACCTCCCATCGCGCATTACCATAGACAATAGTCACAGGGCTGTCTGTGATAGCACGGAGGTAGTTGCCTAGATAGGCCGAGGCTTCCCTAGCGCTCAAGCCCCCTACGTTCACCGATGCCACACTAACGCCTAAGGCGATAGTATCTGACGCCAGATATGAAGTCACGAAGGCATAACCCACAGTAGAAAGGCAGCCGATCATAAAAGCCGCCATGGTTAGCAACAAAACGGAGCGGCGCAAACGGATCACTAGATACATGTGATTCCCCCTCCTTTAAGGGCAAAAGCTGTTATTGCACCCTACATAGCCAGGGTGCACCACCGCGCTAATTTAGGATCGGCAAGTATGAGACATGAATTATCTATCTATTACATCTGGGGATTAACGGCGTATGAAATAAATAAGAGCAGCGATGGAGAAAGCTATTATGACCACCCAAGCTATAGGCATCTTTTTCCCCATGGAAGACTCCGCCAATTCCCGGCGGGCCATTACCCTTTGCAGCTTTGTCCCCTGCTTCAAGTGTTCAACAGCTTTCTGGAAATCCCCTTTCTGTCGATAAACAACACCCAAATTATGGTAGGCTGTGGCATAATCCGGATCACAGTCTATCGCCCTTTGGTAACAGGCGATGGCCTGATCTAGATTATCTAACTCTCTATAGATGTTGCCCAGATTGCTGTGGGCTTGTGCCAAGCGAGGATCAAGGGCCAATGCTTTTTCAAAATGGGCCTTGGCATCACCGATATTCCCTCGGCGGGCAAAGATGATCCCCTGTTTGTTGTAGTAAAAAGCTGACTCTCCGTCTATCGCTACCAATGCTTCCAAGGCAACTAGGGCTTCCTCTAGATCGCCAATTTCTGTCAAACGATTGATATTCCGCCTAAGTTCCGCCGTCTTGTGCTCAGTCATCGATTGCGTGGGCCCTAATAATTTCTAACTGGGCCAGCACCTCCCCATTTTTGACCCTATTATATCGCACCAGAAGCACGTTATCCAGACAGAAGAACCCTATTCTGGGAGGAACACTGCTCATCGATCCTTCCCCAAGACTTGGAACCACCACCTGCGGCCGAAATATAGCAACGTCTGGGCCACGTACAGCCCCCCCAAATAGCCAAAAAAGGGGTATAGCAACCCTATTAGGCTACTAAAACCCATTAGCGAAAGGATAAAGGCTATCGCCAGCAATCCACCTGTAGCCAACCCAGGAGTAGTGCCTAGGCGCTTAGTGACAGCAAACAGATTCGTCGCAGCAGTAGTAATCATCGCCGACCAGATAATAATGCCGTAGAGACTACCCATAAGGGGGTGCGCTCTGGTAGCAATCATAGCCATGGGTAATGGAGATTCGGTAGCTGCTAGGCCCTCACCCCAGATGGCAAAGCTACTAGCTAGCAGGAGTATTCCCAAGACTACCCCCCCCACTATCCCACCTAGTAAGGCATGGCGTCTGGTTGGCAAGCCTGCAGCGAGAGGTATACAAGCGGCTATACCTAGCATGGAGTTATAGGCTAGATAGACAATCCCTGCCAGCCACCAATTGGGAACTAAAGGTGTAGGATAGGTTCCCCATAGGACATTGGCTTCACTATATTGTATCATTGTCCACAGCTGGGCGAGACCACGTATCCCAAGGCCCACAGTAGATATGAAGATACCCGGGACAAGCAACGCGTTTACCCAAAATACCCCCTTGATGCCTCCCATGGAACTAAAACCGGCCACACATGCCGTAAATACTACACCGAAGAAGGGAGGCAATCCCCACTGCTGAAAAACCAAGGACCCAGCACCTGCCAACATAACACCGACTCCGGCCAAGAGAAAACACGTGATGACAATATCGTAGTACTTTGCCCAGCTAGCTCCGCAGGTGATCTCCAAGATCCTCCCGTAAGAACCGTCGGCAAGCTCTTGAGCCAGGGCAAAATTCAGGGCTCCCATTGCCACAAAGCCCACTATAGTAATGAGGATTCCCAGACAGCCTCTAGCACCATAGGTGATAAAGAAAGTCAAGGCCTCCTGCCCCGATGCAAAGCCTGCCCCCACCACAGCCCCCACGTATGTAGCTGCCATATACCATTGGACACCTAGCATCATCCACCTCCCATGTTAATGCTTTGGGTTGCCAATAGGCCACGGACTGCCAACTACACCCCCTACATGTATAGACAGACATGATCCATCATATACTTCACTATGAATAATTAGATATGAGGAGTGAAGGTTTCGATGAAGGCCCCCAGGGTGATGAAAGGCCTAGAATATGTATCTCGGATCCACGTAGATGATACCAATGGGCCAGGGAGTCTTGCCAAGGACCTCTGGGCATTCATAGGGCCTATTTTATATCCCCAGCAAACGCCACTTGTGATTTTGTGTATAGGTACTGATCGGTCCACTGGTGATTGTCTAGGGCCTTTGGTTGGCTCAAAACTAGTGACTTTGGGGGCTTTACCGCCCACGGTTCAGCTTTTTGGCACCCTAGACGAACCGGTCCACGCGGGGAACCTAGATGACTATTTGGGGATGCTGAGGCGGGATTATCAGCAATCATATGTTCTGGCACTAGATGCATGCCTGGGCAAGTGTGAAAACGTTGGCTACATCACAATTAAGGATGGGCCTCTTAAGCCTGGCACCGGGGTCAATAAGAACCTTACTGAGGTCGGCGCTAGCCATATAGTTGGGGTCGTCAATGTCGGGGGGTTCATGGAGTACTTTGTTCTGCAAAACACTAGACTGAGTCTAGTGATGCGCATGGCCGATGCTATTGCCGAGGCCATAGCCGAGATGCTAGGGTCTTACCAAAGTGTCTTCCATTCTGGCATGGGAAAAAGCAGACCCATGAATGGGGGGACCTCGCTTGCAAACAGAGGATGGACTGCAGCTCCTGTAGCACCTTCTGCCAGCGAGTAAAAGGAAAGCTTCCCCAATTTCTGTTTCCATGTTATATGATCACGCAAGAAGCGAACCCAAAGGGTCCGCTCTCTAATATGGATTACCATAAACAAGAATAGGTTATGATCTTAGCGCTGCAAACCCACAATCCGATTTACATCTGCAAGAATCTGCGCAAGATCCCTGCCCGTTGCTTCGATTACTGGCGCCCGGGCAACTATATCATGCCGACCTAGGAAATTCTCGTCCATACCACTAACTACAATAGCTGATGCATTATCCCATCCCTGACTGAGATCCTGCACATGGTATCCGCTATCGGCAAGGGCCTTTTTGATGTGGGCAACCTTGTCGTCGACAACAACTAAAGGTCGCATCTCCCGTGTCACCTCCCATTGGACAACTATAGTATTTCCCTTGGGCGGCGACTATACACAAGGCGGTATTAGCCAATGGCAAGCTCTAGGCACCTTCAGAGCCATTCTAGTCCAAAGAAAGCAGTTATTTTCAGAGGCCCAAACCACCACACTAATACTGGTCTGCTAGACGGCTTGAGCAGTCCCGTTATCTAGGTGCAAGGTTTGCCGGGCGGCCATCTTAGCCTGATCATACACTTCCTTTATAGGAAGGCCCGTTTTCTGGGCAACTTGGTGGCAATCCCGATACTCCGGTGCTACTGTTACGGTTTGTTCCCCCAATTTGCCGACCTTGACTCGTACATCCTCATCTGCCACTTTGACTGGTACTATTTCCCGAGGCAGCACATAACGCCGCCTACGATCCAGACGAATCCCTAGGGTAGTCGTTTCTCGGAAAATCACCGTAGCGAGGGCATCCTGGTCATCCGGATGACACAAAACTGTAAGCGTAAGCCCCGCTCGACCGCCTTTCATTATGGCATTTTGCACGTACACATCTAGCGCGCCCCTATCCAATAGCCCTTGAGTTAAAGGCGGCACTAGCTCGGGGTTATGATCATCAATATTGCATTCCAAAACGGCTATTTCATCCATATCCCAAAGGGTTTTCCCGCTAGGTACCGGCTCCAACAACACCAGTCTGAGCAGATTAGGAATGGGTAGATCCTTGGTACCTGCGCCATAGCCAACCTTAAGCAGGCGCCCAGCAGGCAACGCACCATAGGAACCAGCTAACTCCGTAAGTAACGCCGCTCCAGTTGGTGTTACTAGCTCACCAACCACACCTCTAGAGTAAGTTGGAACTCCTGTTAGTAGGTTCATCGTTGCTGGAACAGGCACTGGCATAGTCCCGTGGGCGACCTCAATAAACCCAGTGCCTAGATGAACAGGAGAGGAACGCACGCTCTCCACTCTAAGATGATAAAACCCTGCTACAGTGCAGACCACATCCACAATGGCATCAATAGCTCCCACTTCATGGAAATGGACTTCTTCGACAGTGGTCCCATGGGCCTTAGCTTCTGCTACAGCTAACCTGCGAAACACCTGGATTGCTCGGCGCCCCACAGTAGGTTCCAGATTAGCCCCCTCAATAATCTCGACAACATCTTGTAGATGACGATGCACATGCTGCTCCGGGTGATGTACTACTACATGGCGGGCAGCTATTCCATGTTTCATCACTTTGGTAACTTCGATATGTACGTCTTCAAGCCCCAAAGTTGCGATTGTATCTTTGAACAGTGTTTCGGGCACTCCCACATCCAACAATGCCCCCAGGAACATGTTACCACTAGCACCCGAAAAGCAATCGATATAGGCATTCACTGAACAGGTGACCCCCTTTTCTTAAGTTCCCACACATCAACGCTTCATGTTCCACGTGGAACATAGAGTTTTATGAGTTCCATATGCACTCTCTAACGATAGTTCTTGAGACAGAGCTAAGCTACTATTGCCAAGTTGATATGGCACTAACATGTCGCCAATTGTGAAAAGGCAGGACTCCCATCAAGCCATGTACGCCCAAACCATGTTTTGCAGCCGACGCCAGTCCCCTATATTTCCGCTCCATAGGAAAACTTATCGGTGTTCCACGTGGAACACCGCCGAAATTGATAGTCCGGGCAACAACCTAAACGCTATTAACCCAATCGGTGCCCAGTGAAGATGATTACTTGGTGAGTAGAGCAATTCATCCCCCGGCTAAGGCCGATAGGCCTTCTTGTCACATGATCTTTTCGTAACCTAACCCTGGGCCTGCCGAGCGATCAAGTGCGCTGTAAATCCAGCACCGAAGCCATTATCGATATTCACTACCGAAACACCTGAGGCGCAGCTGTTGAGCATGCCTAAAAGGGCTGCTAGCCCGCCAAAGGCGGCCCCATAGCCAACGCTAGTGGGTACGGCGATAATCGGCTTGTCGAGCAACCCTCCGACCACGCTGGCTAAAGCGCCTTCCATCCCTGCTACCACGATGATAGCTTTGGCGTCCTGGAAGCGATGTAGTTCTCCCAACAGCCTGTGGAGTCCCGCAACGCCAACATCGTATACCCTTGTAACTGTGCTACCCATTACTTCCGCGGTGATAGCAGCCTCCTCTGCCACAGGTAGATCGGACGTGCCGGCACTGATTACAGCCACATCCCCCACAATACCTTGGGCAGTCTGCTTCCATCCTAATGTGATCAGCTGACCCACGCTGTGATATTCAGCTCCATGAACCTGTTTCTGAACGCCCCGTCCCATGGTTGGGTTAGCTCTAGTGGCTAACACCCTGTCTGCTCGTTCTGCTAGCCGCCTAAATATTTCTACCACTTGCTCTTCCGTTTTACCAGCACAGTAGATCACCTCGGGAAAACCCTTGCGTGCTGTTCTGTGGTGGTCTATCTTAGCAAAGCCCAGGTCTTCATAAGACAGCTCTTGAAGATATTGGACCACAACGTCTTTGTCAATGGCACCATCTTTGAACCTCTCCAGCAACAGGTCCAAGTTCCCGTCTCTCAATCCGTTCACCTTCCACATCAGACTATCGCCAAGTGCCAATATCAAAGGGCTTCAGGTCAATAGGGTTATTGACTATTCCCAGGATCCACCGGCGATAACCTCCAAGATGCGATTTAGCTCCTCTGTAGAATAGTACTCAACCTCAATCTTACCTTTACCCTTTTTGTCTTGAACTTTAACCTTAGTCCCCAACATCCCCCGCAATCGGTCTTCAATCTCCCTAATAAATGGACTCTGCGTAGCCTTGGCTGGCACCGCGTCCCGTTTTTTGACACCTTTTGCGTCTCCGGATGCCAGATGATCCTCCAATTGCCGTACCGACCATGATTCCTCCACACAGCGGCGCCCTAGGCCAATAGCCCGTTCTTCTCCCAGCATCACCAGGATTTTGCCATGGCCGGGACTCAACTCGCCACCTGCTATCCAATCCTGCACTTCACTAGGCAAACGCAGCAATCGTAGTCGATTGGCCACTGTAGGACGTCCCTTGCCGACTGCCTGGGCTACATCCTCCTGGGTGAGCTGGAATTCCCTGATCAACACACCATATGCCTTTGCTTCTTCGATGGGATTGAGATCCTCCCTTTGCAGGTTCTCAATTAGTGCGATCTCCATGACCTGGCGATCTGTGAGTTCCCTAACCAGTGCCGGTATCTCCACTAACCCAGCAATACTAGAGGCTCTCCAGCGTCGCTCCCCAGCCACTAACTGATAACCCGAACCGTGGGCTCGCACAGTGATAGGCTGCAAGACACCTTTTTCCTTGATGGAATCGGCCAACTCTTGTAGCCCCTCTTCGCTGAAGCTACTTCTAGGCTGGTATGGGTTAGGTTCTATAGACTCTACAGGAATCTGCTTGACAGCACTACCGTGGGTTTCTTCGATCTGCGGCATCAAGGCTTTTAAGCCTCTACCTAGCGCTTGTCTAGTCACGCCCCAATCAACTCCCTAGCCAAGTCCCTGTAAGCTTGGGCGCCACGGCAATGCTGATCATACAAAGTGATGGGTTCCCCATGACTAGGCGCTTCACTCAATCGCACATTTCTAGGTATGACGGTATTGAAGACCCTATCTCCAAAAAAGCGCCGTACTTCGTCCACTACCTGTTGAGACAAATTGGTACGAGCATCAAACATAGTCATTAGGACCCCGCCTATTTCCAGAGCAGGATTCAAGTGTTCCCTTACTAGCCCCACAGTCCCCATAAGTTGGCTTACCCCTTCCAAAGCATAATACTCGCATTGAATGGGAATCAGTGCTGCTGTAGCAGCACTTAGAGCATTAATAGTCAACAACCCCAAGGAAGGTGGAGCATCAATAAGGATATATTCGTACCTATCATGGATGGAGTTCAAAGCATCCTTTAGTCTGTACTCCCTTGACATGGTTGAAACCAATTCAATCTCTGCGCCGGCCAACTCTAAAGTAGCCGCTGCCACATCTAACCCAGGGATAGCTGTTGACTGAATGACCTCCTCAATAGGCCTACCCTCAATGAGGACATCATACATACAGCCTTCCACTTGGTTTTTCAACACCCCAACTCCACTACTAGCATTTCCTTGGGGATCGATATCTACCAGAAGTACCCGCTTACCTAACTCCGCCATACAGGCACCCAGGTTCACTGCCGTAGTGCTTTTGCCAACACCGCCTTTTTGATTCACTATCGCTAGACATGTGGCCAACTCTATTCACCCCACCCTCGGCCTTTTACCCCCTACGGTCAATGCCTAAATATTGTTAGTGGTTCTTCTAATCCTGATCTGCATCTCCAATATGTCCTCGGTCTTTGACTCTTCCAGCTCCACTTCCGCCCCACCAGCACGCATCTCTTTAACCAATTGTCTAACACTGTTTTGAAGGAGTCGGGCATCACGCCAAAGCTTTGTGACTTTCTGCTGGGGTGATCGCCGCTCCGTGCCCTCCCGTATACGCTTCACCAACTCTTCTGTTTCTCGAACTGAAAGCTGTCCTTCCCGTACTGCATCAACCACCTGCAACTGCTGGGCTTCTGAATCTAGGCTCAACAAGGCGCGGCAGTGACGTTCGGTCATTATTTCCCGGGAAATACGTTCCCTCACCTGTGGGCTCAAACGTAGGAGCCTTAGCTTGTTGGCAATAGCCGATTGGCTTCTTCCAATGCTCTGGGCTAGCTCTTCCTGGGTCATCCCAAATTCCTGAAGCAAGCGCTGGTATGCAATGGCCTCTTCCCAGTAATCTAGATCCTCCCTCTGCAAATTTTCAATGAGGGCAATCTGTGCACTAGTGGCATCATCTAGTTCTCTAACCACGGCAGGGATAGCATCCCAGCCAAGATATCGAGCGGCTCTAACTCGCCTCTCACCGGCCACTAACTGGTACCCACCGGGACAGGTACGCACAATAATAGGCTGAATCAGACCGTGCTCATCCAAAGATTGAGCCAACTCCTCTATATCCTCTTCCGTAAAAGTAGAGCGTGGCTGAAAGGGGTTCGCCTCGATCTTTGCCAAAGGGATTTGTCGAATTGCATCCGCTTCCTTGGTCATATGGGTGTCCTGTATCTGCTCAACGTTCTTAACTCGCGCCTTAAGGACATCACCTAAGCGCATCTTCCTCCCCCCCTTTGGAATAAATAGCTTCTATATAGTGCCTCTAGTCCCTTTCGCTTCTACCTAGCACCTTTCCTGCCCAAAGCTCAGTAGAGAGCCCAAGCTTTGCCACAAATCAAAAGAGCCCCCTACCGTTGGCGGTGGGCGCCCTCGCAACCAAATACCCATCTTCCCTTGTGACAAAATGAATGGGAGTCTCAGGTTCTGCTAAATCAAAGGGTTCCTTTTGGCCATCCCCGGCCTTCTGGGATATTGAGCAGGAGTACCCTTTACCTTTTCTATGACTATCAGTTGCCGCACATCACCACTAGGCAATCGTGTGTCGATGACATTCTGGACACGCCCTCCTAGCAAGGTCAGCGCCCTTTGAGCTTCTGGTATCTCCTCTCGCCCGCTTGGCCCCTTCATAGCCACCATGACGCCGCCGACTCTAACTAGAGGTAGCAGATATTCCGAGAGCGACACCAAGGGGGCAACATCCCTGGCCAAGGCCACATCATATTGCTCTCTATGCTCCTTGTCTTGGCCAATTTCCTCTGCTCGGCGATGATAACAGCTAACTCCATGCAAATTTAGACTCTTTATGACACTATCCAAGAATTTCACCCGTTTGCCTAAAGAATCCACCAATGTAATCGTGAGCTCGGGTCTAGCGATCTTGAGTGGAATACCAGGGAAACCGGCACCACTGCCAACGTCAATAACAGTATGGGCCCTTTCCACCTCTGGCACCAATAGCAAAGTCAGGGAATCCACGAAATGCTTTTCAGCCATCTCCTCCTCTGGAATACGAGTGAGGTTCAGTCGCTGATTCCACTCTATGACCATAGACCCATGGATCTCAAATTGTGATTCGATCCCGGACGGTATGCATATGCCGAGAGTCTTGGCTCTTTCTCGAATCTCCAAACCGGAAACAGTCAAATTCCTGCCTCCTACCTATCCTATTTATGAATTACTCCGTATGCCCATCTCTTCTGCTCCTACCCCGACGCTCCAAGAAAATCATTAGCACCGAGATGTCTGCCGGTGACACACCTGCAATGCGTGATGCTTGACCTAGAGAATCTGGCCTTACCTCTGTAAGCTTTTCCTCCGCCTCTTTGGAGAGACCTACTACTTTGGAATAATCGATCCATTCCGGTAAAGCCCTAGCTTCCATGGATTTGAATCGCTCCACCGACCGCCGCTCCTTGCGGATGTATCCTGCGTATTTGATCTCAACCTCCACCAGATCCTGTAGCTCCCCATCAAGACCACTATCCCACCCAAGAGTGGCTAGTTGCTGGTAGCGTATCTCGGGCCGCCGAAGCAACTCTTCCCCTGTTACCACCTGATTAGTAGGTGTACTGCCTATGGCCTGCAAAGTAGAATTCACGTCCTCTGATGGCGTTAGCCTCCAACTGGCAAGATCCCTGATCTCCCTCTCCACAGCCTCCCATCTTCGCTGCATCTGCTCATATCGTTCTTCTGACAAAAGGCCAACCCTTTTGCCATAATCGCCTAAGCGCCGGTCTGCATTATCTTGTCTCAGCAACAGTCTGTACTCAGCCAATGAAGTCATCATACGATAAGGCTCGTGGATGGCCTTTGTCACAAGATCATCGATCAGCACACCGATATAGGCTTCGTCACGGCCCAAGATCAAAGGCTCCTCTCCTCTAAGGCTGAGACCACAATTAATTCCCGCCATAATGCCTTGGGCGGCAGCTTCTTCGTAACCGGAACTACCGTTAATCTGGCCGGCAAAATACAATCCCGGAATCTCTTTAGATTCTAAATTGAGCTTTAGCTGGTGAGGTCCTAAGCAATCATATTCAATTGCATAAGCTAGCCGCAGAATTTCTACATCCTCAAGCCCAGGAATACTCCGCACCACTTCCATCTGGACATCTGCAGGTAGACTAGTTGAGACCCCACTAAGGTAGACTTCCTGTGTATCCCAGCCCTCCGGTTCAACAAATACTTGATGAGATTGCTTATCCGGAAACTGCACTATCTTACTTTCGATTGATGGACAATATCTAGGCCCGATGCCTTCGATGGCTCCTCCATATAGTGCAGTGCGATTTAGGTTTCGAGAAATAATCTCGTGGGTCTGGGGTGTTGTATACGTAAGCCAGCACGGTACCTGCTCCTTTGGCTCCAGTACCTTGGCAAAGGAAAAGCCCCGCAAAAGATGCTGACCCGGCATCGGTGTCATTTTATCATAGTTAAGAGAACGACTATTAGCCCGGGGTGGGGTGCCCGTCTTGAACCGAATTAGCTCAAATCCCAGTTCTTCCAAGCTATTGCTCAATCCATAGGTGGTTTGCTGTGCCTGGGGTCCTGACTCATAGTGAATTTCACCTACATGGATCATAGACCGCATGAAGGTACCATTGGCCACAATCACGCATTGACCCTGTACTTTTTCACCTGTACGAAGGGCTACACCCCACACTCTCCCCCCTTTAACAATGATGGTCTCCACACAAGCCTCCCGAAGGAATAGCCCTGGTTGTCTCTCCAGCAGTTGCCTCATGCTCCACGAGTATAACTTCCGATCTGTTTGGGCTCGCAAAGCCCGCACCGCCGGCCCCTTTTTAGTATTTAGGAGGCGCAAATGCATATATGCCCGATCTGTATTACGCCCGATCTCGCCGCCTAAGGCATCTATCTCCCTTACAATATGGGCTTTACCCGGTCCTCCAATAGATGGATTACATGGCATCATAGCCACACTATCTAAGGCCAAAGTATAAACAGCCGTGCGAAATCCCATACGGGCAGTTGCCAGAGCGGCTTCACATCCCGCATGCCCAGCACCCACAACAATCACATCGAATTTCTCCACTGCTCACCCTACCCTATAATAATCATCCAGCTTTCATTGACCCCTACTGCATCTTTGTTTGCTTGAGCCAAATCTGTAATGCCGCAATATCACTTCTGCTAATTCCTGGTATCCGGGCCGCCTGCCCTATAGATGTCGGGTGCACCTTCTCAAGCAAATCAACGGCTTTACCGTCAAGGCCCCTTATCTGCCCGTATTCTATATCCGAAGGTATTGCTTGCCTTTCTAACTTCTCCATACCCTCCATCTGTCTACGCTCTCTTGCTAGGTACCCCGCAAACTTGACCTCGATCTCAACCTGCTGTTTGATCTGCCTGTCCAACTCGGGGATTTCAACACCCACCATAGTCAAATCGTCATAGGCTAACTCAGGCCTTTGCAAAATCTCGGCAGCACTCACTGCCTTAGCAAGATCGCCACTACCCAAAGCGATTAATGCTTTTCTCACCGCTTCCACCGGAGTCACCATGATATTTTCTAGTCGGGCAATCTCCTGCTTAATCAAGTCCCGCTTTCTTTGAAAGCGATTGTAATCGGCTGCACTTAAGAGCCCCAGATTGAAGCCATATTCCGCGAGCCGCAAGTCAGCGTTATCTTGTCGAAGACTCACACGATATTCAGCTCGGGATGTCATCATCCGATATGGTTCATCGACACCCTTAGTTACGAGATCATCAATAAGAACACCTATATATGCATCCCGGCGACTGGGGACAAAAGGTGCTAATCCCTTAACCATACGGGCAGCATTAATGCCAGCCACTATTCCCTGGGCGGCGGCTTCCTCATATCCGGAAGTACCATTGATCTGACCTGCTGTAAACAACCCCTTGAGTCGCTTACTCTCCAGGGAAGATTGAGTCTGCCAGGGATCAATAAAATCGTATTCAACAGCATAGGCCGGCCGCATGATTTTTGCATTCTCCAATCCGGGAATAGTATGCAATAGCGCTACCTGAACATCTTCTGGCATGCTCGTTGTTAGACCTAACATATAGAGCTCGGTGGTAGCGCGCCCCTCTGGTTCCAGAAAAATCTGATGATCGGTCTTATCGGGGAAACGCATGACCTTGCGATCAATCGATGGGCAAAAACGCGGCCCCTTCGTAGACACCAGACCTGTTTGAATGGGTGAACGATGTAGATTTGCCCTGACAACTTCAATGGTATCTTCATTGGTGCTCGTCAAATAGCAGGGCAATTGCGGGTGCTCAACCCTAGGCTCCCAGAAGGAAAACTGCAGAGGCTCCTCAGCACCTTGTTGCTCGGTTAATTTGGTCAAATCAACGCTACGGGCATCGAGCCTGGGGGGTGTCGCGCTTTGAAAACGACGCAGTGAAAAACCGGCATCCAAAAGGCTCTCCGATAGCTCTGTAGCGCTAGGCTCACCTTGTCTGCCACCCGGATACTGGATTTCGCCTACAACAATATAACCATTGAGGAAAGTACCAGTACACAAGACTACCGCCACAGCCTCCATGACGGTACCCATTTTGGTCTTAATCCCACAGACTCGGCCATCGCGCCTAAGTATCTCGGTGACTATACCTTGCTTGACATCTAATCCCGGCTGATTCTCTAGGGTTTCAATCATGACATTTTGATAGCGGCGCTTATCGGCTTGAGCCCGCAGGGCGTGGACTGAAGGTCCTCTGGAAAGATTTAGCATGCGAATATTAAGGTACGCAGCATCGATTACCCGACCCATCACCCCGCCCAGAGCATCTATTTCCCGAACCAGATGACCCTTGGCGGCTGGCCCCCCTATAGCCGGATTACACGAGAGTTGAGCGATGGTATCTAGCTGCATAGTGACCAGAGCGGTACTACAGCCTAGGCGGGCAGCTGCCAAAGCTGCCTCACACCCTGCATGCCCTCCCCCCACAACAATCACATCATACTTATATAAAGCCTCCACCCGAAACCCCTACTTCCCTATACAGAAATCAGCGAAAATCCGGTCGATGACCTCACTTTGTAGTGTATCTCCGGTGATTTCGCCCAAACTTTCTGCCGCGCCCCTAATATCTATTGCCACAAGATCCATAGGTAACCCACTTAGGGACGTTTCTTTGGCAGCTACCAAGCTTTCCAAAGCGTCCATAAGTGCCTGTTTATGGCGGGTGCGGGTTACAACCAAAGCTTCACCAGACAAATCTATCTGACCCTTCGTCACTTCCGACACTACAGTTTCCTCAAGCTGTTTCAGTCCCAATTTTTCCGTAGAGGAAACCCTAACTACAGCGGTGTCAGGCAGCAACTGCTTACATGCATCTAGAGATACAACGGTACCCAAATCTAACTTGTTCAGGACAACCACGGCCCTTCGGCCACGAAGTTGCTCCAGTAGCTCAATGTCCTCGTCCTGCAGTGGCACAGAACCATCAATCACATAGAGAATCAAATCAGCGCCTTCCATTAGCGCCTTGGCACGCTCCACCCCGATTTTCTCAATAACATCCTCAGTGTGGCGAATACCAGCAGTATCTCTAATCACAAAGGGAAATCCTCCGATGTTAACCACCTCTTCTATAACATCTCTAGTGGTTCCCGGTATCTCCGTAACAATAGCTCTGTTTTCCCTAACAAGCATATTCAGTAGGCTAGATTTCCCCACATTGGGCCGACCAATGATAGCAGTGTCAATTCCCTCTCTGATGATTTTGCCCGAATCCGCCGTCGCCAACAAAGCCTTAAGATCTTCCTCCAAATCTTGGCAAAGCGCAACCACTTCCTCGGCTTCCATATCACCGACTTCCTCAGGAAAGTCAATACCTGCCTCTATAGCAGCCAAAAGCCCTACAAGATCGTGGCGCATGACTTTAACGGCTTTAGACAAATCACCCTCTAGCTGACGCATAGCTAGACGGTGGCCTTTATCAGTCTTTGCACGAATAATGTCAATAACGGCCTCGGCTTGACTTAAGTCCAATCGACCATGCAAGAAAGCACGTTTTGTGAACTCCCCCGGTTCCGCCAGCCGAGCGCCAAGCTCTAACATGCGCTGTAAGATATTTTGCAGGGGCACAAGTCCACTATGGCAGTTGATCTCAACTACATCTTCCCTTGTATAGCTATGGGGAGCCCGCATGACACTCACTACGACTTCATCGAGCTTTTCACCTGTGGCACTGACAATCCAGCCATAGCTCAGACTCCAATTATTGGCACTAGCTAAGCTACGACCCTTAGGGGACAAAAATGCCTGATCCACCGTGGAAATAGCTGCGGCTCCGCTGACCCGTACTATGCCTATTCCACCTTCCCCAATAGGAGTAGCTATCGCGACGATAGTGTCCTCTACCCAACCTTGATCTTGCACCATCTTGCCACTCCTTCTCCATCACTATTTCATGGGATTACCTCCACCAAACGGCATGAGAAGCGCAAAAGAGGAACGCGTCAATCTAGACACGCTCCTCCCCATTTGTGGGTATTTACCAAGCCCTAGAGCAGCTCTCTCTTCACCGGTTGCGTCGAGGAGCAATTACCACCCTGCGGAAAGGGGCCTCCCCCTCACTATGGGTGTGAACGGCTCTATCGTCCTCCAACGTCAAGTGGATAATCCTCCGCTCCATGGCGTTCATGGGATCGAGCACCGCCCGTCGCCCAGTTCGTTTTACACGATCCGCTAACCGCAAGGCGAGATTCTCTAGGGTCTTAGCCCGTCTATCTCGATACCCCTCAGCATCTAGTATTACCCGAATCCATTCATTGTTGCGATTCATGGCCAAACTGACTACATACTGAAGGGCGTCGAGGGTCTCGCCTCTTCGACCAATCACAAGGCCCAATTCATTACCATCAATACAGATCTTAAGTACATTGTCAGGTTCCCATTCGTAACCCACAGTACATACTAATCCCATGCGTTCCAGTATCCCCTGCAAAAACTCAACGGCGGCTTTGGCCCTCTCTTCTTTCTCGTCCCGAACTGTTACCCGCACCCTGGCCTGCTTGCCACCAATCAAGCCCAAAAAGGCTTTGGCTCCCTCTTCGAGCACTTCTATTTCAACATTGTCCCGAGAAGTCTGCAGTTCCTCGAGTGCCTCGGCTATAGCATCTTCCACAGACTTCGCCGAGCGCTCAATGCTCTTCATGTCTATGCATTCCCTCCTTCTTGAGGGTTCATTCTCTGAGCAATCACATATTGCTGACCCATGGAAAACAGATTACTTACAACCCAATAGATAACTAATCCCGCAGGGAAATTTATGCTGATATAACCGATAAACGCTGGCATAATATACATCATGGATTTCTGAGATGCATCCGCACTGGTCATAATCATTTGAAAATACGTCGTCAAAGCGGAAAGCACCGGTAAGATATAGAGTGGATCTGGCGTGCTGAGGCTCGTCAGCCAAAGAAACCCGGTACCAAATTCGAACCCTCTTAATACCGCAAACAAGGCCCAAAGAAAAGGAAGCTGCACCAACATAGGTAGACAACCCCCTAGCGGATTCACCTTGTTTTCTTTATATAACTCCATGACCTTACGCTGGTATTCCTCGGGTTTATCCTTGTATCTCTCCTGTAAAGCCTGCATTTCAGGTTGCATGCGCTTCATAGCTTCCATAGACTTGCTTTGGCTAAAAGTCAGTGGAGCTAGAAGCAACCGAATAGCCAGCGTAAGCAAGATGATAGCTATACCATAGCTACCACTCAAATCATAAAAAAACCTTAACAGCCATTCAAGTGCGGTATTCAATACTCCCAAACAGTCCGCCTCCGATCCGCCATCTCCATCATTTTACAGGGTCATAGCCACCTGACCCCCAAGGGTGACAGTGTAAGATCCTCTTTCCCAGCATTCCGAGCCCCCGCCAGACCCCGTACTTCTCCACGGCTAAGAGTCCGTATTCCGAACAGGATGGATAGAATCGGCACCTAGGCGGTAATAGTGGGGAAATACACAATTGATATATTCGAATGGAGCCCATCACTATCGCCTTAATCATCCCGACTTCCACCACCCACCTCGTGTAGATGCTACATTTCAAATCAGCACGATATCAAATCGGCACGATCTAAGACCTCGCTAAGGGCCCGTACTATGTCCTGGTATGTAGCATCCCGGCACTGAACCCGGGCAGATACAACCAAGTCATAACCAACTTTCAAGTCCGACGCCTTGGTGCGCATAGCTTCCCGTAGTCGCCGCTTTGTGCGGTTTCGAACAACCGCATTACCGATCTTCTTGCTTACCGAGAAACCTACTCGGCTCATGTCTTCGCCATTGGCTAGATAGTGTAAGACAACTAGCCGATGCTTTACTACACCACCTTGGGCATAGACCCGCCGAAAGTCAGCTGGGAGTGCCAATCGCTCCACTAGCTTCACCCTCATTTATTAGGTAACCCAGGCAGTAAACCTAGGCAGACAAAGTCCGTCTTCCCTTTCTCATCCGACGCTTCAATACGTTGCGACCGGCTTTAGTCTGCATCCTGGCCCGAAAACCGTGGTTCTTTTTCCTCCGTCGCCGATTAGGTTGATAAGTGCGCTTCATACCTTCGCCACCTCCCACCAACACCCTTCAATGTACTGATTGTTTTTTGCTGGCAATAAACAACTCTAGCAATGGCTGATAATAAGGGCACAATCCGACCACATATCATAACGATTATAGCAAGGCCCACTTTAACCTGTCAACCCTAGCACTTTCGCCCTATTATGCCCCCTTTGTGCATTCCTTCACCCTCCCTAACCGATTATATCCCCAGCTGCGGATTGCCGTTAAATAAAGCTTTTCAAAAGGGCCTGTGGATAACCTTTCCTTCCAGCTAGAAGAGCTGCCTCTTCAGTGTTCCACAAGAAAATCCCAGCTAAAAACACTTTACTCCTCGGGGACCCTTGTGGATATCCTGTGGAACCTGAGGATAACTTCTGGGGAGAAGTAGTGAGTTTTCAATTCACAGGCCCAACCTGTGGAAAACCTGTTGATACTGTGGATAACATCCCTGGTTTTCGGCCTCGATTCCTAAACAAATCCACACCATACAAGGATTTTCCGAAAACCCGTCGAAATCATTTCTCTGTGGTAAACTCTGGGGAATTGCTGTGATCATGGCGTTTTGCCACTCCACAAGGAAGAAAAGCAATCTGGCACATGTTGCCTTGAACTGACCTTTTCATTTTTCATTTTCCAAGAACGGGATAGTCTCATGGGGGTGAAAAAGGAGGTGACAACCTATGTTAAGGTTTATAAAAAAACGCCAAAAGCCGACATCTACGTCTCAGAATCGCATTTTTCAAGGCCTTATCGCTTATGAAGTCACAAAAGGCGAATTGCCCAAGATCATAGCTGTTAATGATATGCTACCCCAAGGATTTGTGGAAAAAATGATAAGCACCACGTGTCAGATACTACAAGAAAAGGATTCGCCTATTCCCGGCCTAATCGTAGAGGAATTGGTCACAAATTTGGCCCACGGGGAATTTGCCCATCCGGTCATTACCATTAGCTATGATGGCCGCCAAATGACTGTTAGTGATCAGGGACCGGGAATCCCTAGCAAAGAAAACGCAGTGAAGCTAGGCTACTATGGTAAACCACCTAAGTTCACTCCTTCCCAGATGCGGGGTGTAGGAGTAGGATTGCCAATGGTCCGTAAGATGCTGACGTCCATAGAAGGTAAGCTCTTGATCTCAGATAACCTTGGAGGCGGAACAGTCGTAAGAATTTGGATTCCTCCAGAGATGGTTGACGATACCCGGGAGTCCGAGGAGCTACAAGGGCCCAAAGCCCCGGTAGAACAAGGGTTTCCTCCGCTTTTTGAGCCCGAAAATGCTCCTACAGAGGAAGGAGATTCTCCTAGGAGGACAGAATCATATATCGAGCGAACCTCGGACGAACGGGGACTAAGCCGAAGTAGTAAAGATGAGTATGAGCCCAGTTTGCTGGGCACAGAAGGGCCCGCTGTGGCAGAGGCCCTATCTGATCTACAGACAAAGCTGTCGCGGCGACAGCGTAGAGTTCTGTTCCTCGTGGCCGATCTTGGGGAGGTAGGACCCTCGACGGCATCGACTGAATTGGACATGTCACTAAGCACGGCTTTCCGAGATCTCGTTACCTTAGAAGAGATGGATCTAGTTCAATCCGATGAGAATGGTAAGCGGAGCCTTACGCCACTTGGCGCTCGCGTTATAGCTGCGTTGACTGCATAATGCAAACGCAAGCAAAAGGATAGCTCCGCTAGTTTCTTACTGTCAGGAGGAGTCTGGCATGCAAGAAAGTTTGGCTTCTATATGGGAGGAAACACTTGCCCGCATAGAACCATTGATGCCTCAATCTAGCTTTAGCACCTGGTTAAAAGGTACTCGTCCTATAACCCTTAATCAAAATGTGCTGTATATCCATATTACTAATGAATTTGCTAAGGATTGGGTGGATTCTCGCTACAAGGAGCCGATGCAACAGGCCCTGCAAAAGATGGTGGGTCAGAAATGGCAATTGGAATTCGTTCTTCCGGGAGCACCAGTTCCGGAAAGTCCGCAAAATGGAGGACAAGCCAAACCCGAGCTAAGCAATTTCATCACCAACACACAGGCGGGTAACCCACCCGTTAATCAAAGACCAGGGCAAGAGGCTACCTTGGAAGTACCGTTTACTAACGTTGTCACTGACGAGATAGTTCCCGGAATCCTTAACCCCAGATATACCTTTGATACCTTTGTGGTTGGCAACAGCAATCGATTTGCCCATGCCGCCTCCTTAGCAGTAGCCGAAGCCCCAGCCCGTGCCTATAACCCTTTGTTCGTATATGGCGGGGTGGGCCTTGGCAAAACCCACCTAATGCAGGCTATAGGACATTACGCTCTAGAGCATAATCCCCAGTCAAAAGTGGTTTATGTCTCTTCAGAGAAATTTACCAATGACCTAATTAATGCCATAGGCAAGAAAGCCATGGTGGAATTCCGTGCCCGCTACCGCAACGTAGATGTGCTTTTGATTGACGATATCCAGTTCGTAGCCGGCAAGGAGAGTACCCAGGAAGAATTTTTTCATACGTTTAACGCACTCTATGAAGCGAATAAGCAGATAGTCATGACTAGTGATCGCCCTCCAAAAGAGATTCCGACCTTAGAAGATAGACTCCGTTCAAGATTCGAATGGGGATTAACCACGGATATTCAGCCACCGGATTTGGAGACCAGGATCGCTATCTTGCGCAAAAAGGCGGCCACAGACAATCTGGAGATTCCCGAAGAGGTACTAAGCTATATCGCCAACCGGGTACACTCCAATATTCGAGAACTTGAAGGTGCCCTAAATCGCGTGATGGCGGTAGGATCCTTAAGCCGCCGAGATATTACTATAGAAGTGGCAGAGGAAGGCTTAAAGGATATTGTCAGCTCGGCTAGGCAAAAGCAGATCACCATTGATGCAATCCAAAACGTTGTAGCCAGCCATTATTCCATCAAGGTGGCCGATATGCGTAGCAAGAAACGCACACGGGTTGTAACTTTCCCCCGTCAAGTTGCCATGTATTTGGCCCGAGATCTCACCGACGCTTCTTTACCTCGGATTGGGGACGAGTTTGGTGGTCGCGATCATACAACAGTTATCCATGCGTGCGACAAGATTCAGCGGGCCCTACAAAAAGACCCAAGCCTCCAGAGAGAGGTTAATCAGATTATTCAGCAGCTTCGGAATCCGTAGGCGCCGGGCTTAATTTTCCCAACGAATTTTCTGTGCCTGTGGAGGATTATCTAGATTTACTGATTCAGATCTATATAGATCTAAATATAGTAGTCGTAGTAGTAGGGCCTGTGGAAATGTGGAAAGCGTGTTATAATCCAGCAAGACAAGGGCAAGTCAGTGTGGGTAAGCTGTGGAAGGTTGAGTTCAAGTTTTCCACATATACACACAGGATGTGAGGGAGAGAAAGAGTACACAGTTTATCCAGATGCCATGCACATCTTTTTCAACAGGGGGCATTGAGTGATGCAATTTATTGGCATGCAAGGTGAATTATTGCGATGCCTACAGACGGTGGAGAAAGCAGTGGCAACTCGAGATACTTCACCAGCACTGACAGGTGTCTATATGGAGTGTGAAGACGGACGACTTGTGGTGAGGGCTTCAGATTCTGAGTTGACTATAGAAGCCCACGCACAAGTTGAAGTAGCTCGGGAAGGCAACGTCATATTAGAGGCGAAATTTTTCATACCTCTAATCAGACGTTTACCGGCGGGGGAGGTAATAGTTAAGTTTCTCCCAGAACAACAGATGCTTGAGATTGCCGCCGGCAACGGAAACTTTAGGTTGCAGACAATGGTTGCCGAAGAGTTTCCCAAATTGGATATTAGTGGGCGGGAGCCGCTTGCTAACTTACCGAGTCATTTATTGGCCAAGATGATTAAGCAAACTGTCTATGCTACTAGGAAAGAACAAGGACACAGTGCTTTCACGGGGATTCTAATGGAGTGCTCGTCCAACGAGATTAGGCTCGTGGCCACCGATAGTAGTCGTTTGTGTTTTAATCGTCAGGGAATTCCCCAGGGGAATGACTTCAGATTCATTGTGCCTGCCAGAACATGTAGTGAATTGTTGCGCATCTTACCAAGTGAAGAGGAAGCTTTCGTCGAGATCTCTCTTCTGGGAAACCAAGTGGTTTTTTCCCTAGATGATGCAATAGTTGTCTCGCGACTACTAGAGGGGCAATATCCAGATTATAATCGGGTGATTCCAAAGGGTACGGATGTGGAGATTGTCGCCCTTTGCTCAGAGCTTGCTGCCGCTTTAGAGCGGGCTAATCTTATGGGCAAGAAAGGTCCTGCTATTGTTACTTTTGATCTAGAAGAGGGGCTATTGAATCTACGATCTCGGGATCCTGATCTTGGGGAATCGAAAGAAATTCTTAATGTAGAGCACACAGGAGACGGGGTAAAAAGCTCTTTTCAGGCTAGGTTTGTGCTGGAGATGTTAAGGACGGTAGAGAGTGATAAGGTCACCATTGGACTTAGCAATGGACTAAATCCTGGGATTATTCGGCCTGAGGATAGTGAAGACTACTTGTATGTAATCATGCCGGTACGGACAGTTTGACAGATCGAGGGTGTTGTATGAGAATGGAAGAGTACACTGATGTCAGGATAATCACTGACACTATAAAGCTTGAGCAACTACTGAAGCTAGCAGGCATTACCGCTACTGGCGGTGAGGCTAAGCTGATTATTCAGGGTGGCGGGGTATCGGTAAATGGGGACGAAGAACGGCGCCGAGGTAAACAGCTTCGGGCCGGTGATATGGTGGATATAGAAGGCCGGGGGCGGCTACGGGTTGTTCAGGGCTAGAGTTGGGAGTGCCAAATGTGCATGTAAGAGCCTTGGAATTAAGCCATTACAGGAATTACCGGCATTTGGTCGTAAATCTAGATCCTTGTCTTAATATTTTTGTAGGTGATAACGCTCAAGGCAAGACCAATCTAATGGAATCAGTCTATCTTCTGGCTACCGGTCGATCCCATCGGACATTTCGGGATACGGATTTAATTAGTTGGGACGGAGAAGAGGCGCAGATTAAGGCCCAGGTTGAATCAGGCATGGGCAGTTTTACCATGCGGGTGATTCTAGCCCGCAATCATCGGAAGCGCTTCTGGGTGGGTGGAGAGGAGCTTCGTCGGCAATCAGAGTTGCTTGGATATGTGAACGTTGTTTTATTTTGCCCCGATGACTTGCAGTTAGTTAAGGGTAGTCCAAGCCTCCGGCGGCATTTTATCGATCTATGTTTGGCTCAAGTGAGCAAGGTATATCGCCATGATCTAGTGAGCTATAATAAGGTGCTACAGCAAAGAAATAACTTGCTCAAAGATACCGTTGGGGACAGAGGACGGGCTGATCTTTTATCGATTTGGGATGAACAGCTAATCCAGTATGGTAGTCAGGTAATGCATCGTCGAGCACTAGCCATAGAGTTGATGGCTAAATTCGCTGCCGCTAGTCATAGCAGAATTAGTGGCGGTGATGAGATATTAGGTATGTGTTACCAGCCATTCTATGGTAATATGAGAAAAGTCACCAGCTCCATATCGCAGGAGGAGATTGCCCAGGAGTTTGCCAAGGCACTAGATAGGAATAGACCCCAGGAACTGAGACGGGGAACTACTCTGGTAGGCCCCCAAAGGGATGATATTGTCTTTGAGATAGATGGCAAAGATGCCCGCCAATTCGCTTCCCAGGGACAGCAGCGGACAGTAGTTCTGGCCACTAAACTCGCCGAGCTAGAATTCATGCGTGAAGAGGTGGGTGAATACCCGATTTTGCTGTTGGATGATGTGCTGTCGGAATTGGATTTTTCCCGTCGCTCGGCGTTTCTTGAAACCATTGGTAACAAGGTGCAGACATTGCTGACCACAACTGATAGAGGTAGTTTCCGATCCACTGATCTGATGCGATCCCAGGAATATACCATTAGTGAAGGTCAGCTAATCTCGGAAGGGTGATCAATTTGTTTGTTCATCTTGGGAAAAACGCTGTAGTGCGTTCTAACCAGATAGTGGCCATTATTGATTGGCAGACCTTGCAGGATTCTGAGGTCAATCAGGCTTACATGGAGCGGGTTAACCAAGGCCAAAAGATTAAGGATGTCTCTGGTGGTCGCCCAAATTCTATGGTTATCACCGGTGATGATATATACCTGTCAACTATTTCCAGCACGACCCTGAAGAAGCGGGCTGAAAACCCGCAATACCTAGCCTGCGACTAAATGGGTTTTATTAGTTATGGGCCAAGCAGGCAAGTAAACGGGGGGATTCAAAATATGGATGTGAATGCACATTCCTATGAGGCAGAACAAATACAAGTACTTGAGGGGCTAGAGGCGGTACGCCGTCGCCCCAGTATGTATATTGGTAGCACCGATAGTCGCGGCCTGCATCAGCTGTTTAACGAAGTTGTAGATAACAGTATCGATGAGGCGATGCAGGGTCGTTGTGATTTGATTTTGGTGGCAATCAATGAAGATGGCAGTATGACCGTTACAGATGATGGAGGAGGCATTCCTGTAGGAGTGCACCCCAAAACCGGCAAATCGGCAGTAGAAACGGTATTAACCCGTCTCCACGCAGGTGGTAAGTTCGGTGGCGAAGGTAGCGGGTATAAGGTTTCGGGGGGCCTTCATGGTGTAGGAGTTGCTTGTGTAAATGCCCTATCCGAGTGGCTTGTAGTGGAAGTAAAGCGTAACGGTAAAGTGCATCGACAAGAGTATCGGCGGGGTAAGCCCATGACAGAGCTTGAGATTATTGGCGACGCTCGGGATACCGGCACAACCATTACCTTTAAGCCTGATGGGGAAATCTTCGAGACTATTGAATTTAGTGTCGATACTATTGTTTATCGTATGCGGGAAATGGCATTTTTGAATAAAGGTGTAAAGCTAGAATTCGTCGATAGGCGTTCAGGCCGTTCCCACACCTACCAGTATGAGGGTGGGTTGATCTCTTTTGTGGAACACCTAAACAAGAACAAGGATGCTCTGCACAAAGATGTGATCTACCTTGAAAATACGGTAGATGGTTGCTATGTTGAAGTGGCCATTCAATATACCGATGGATATGCAGAGAATATCTATAGCTTTGCCAACAACATTAACACCCAAGAGGGGGGCACCCACTTAAGTGGTTTTCGGGCTGCACTAACTAGGACTTTCAATGATTATGCCCGTCGGAACAAAATCCTTAAGGACAATGAGGAAAACCTCACTGGTGAAGATGTTAGGGAAGGCTGTACA
The DNA here is from genome assembly GCA_012798955.1 of Bacillota bacterium. Lineage (GTDB taxonomy): Bacteria > Bacillota > Limnochordia > DTU087 > DTU087 > JAAZMF01. The sequence continues at coordinate 42,348 of JAAZMF010000177.1, forward strand.
GCGGTGATCAGTGTTAAGATTCCTGAGCCTCAATTCGAAGGTCAAACTAAGACCAAATTGGGAAACAGCGAGATGCGGGGTATGGTGGAATCAGTTGTAACGGAACATTTGGGCAACTATCTCGAAGAGCATCCTGCAGATGCCAAACGCATCATCGAAAAGTCCTTGGCGGCAGCCCGTGCCCGGGAAGCTGCCCGTAAGGCTAGAGAGCTAACCCGTAGAAAGAGCGCGTTGGAGGTTTCGGCCTTACCGGGCAAACTAGCGGATTGCTCTTGGACCGATGCCGAGTTGTGCGAGATTTTCATAGTTGAGGGTGACTCTGCCGGTGGATCTGCCAAACAGGGTCGCGATAGGAGATTCCAGGCAATATTACCCTTAAGGGGCAAGATCCTCAACGTGGAGAAGGCCCGCCTTGATCGAATGCTGGCCAATAATGAGATCCGTGCCATGATTACCGCCTTTGGTACCGGTATAGGTGAGGAATTTGATATCGAAAAAGCCCGCTATGGTAAAGTAATTCTCATGACTGATGCTGATGTGGATGGAGCTCATATTCGTACCTTGTTGCTTACGTTTTTCTTCCGCTATATGCGCCCATTAATTGAGCAAGGTTATGTTTATGTGGCCTTGCCGCCCCTATATGGCATCAAGAAAGGCCAATCCTATCACTACGCGTATGACGATGATGAACTTGAAAAGATTTTAGATAAGATTGGTCGTCAGGGAACCACTCTGCAAAGATACAAGGGTCTTGGGGAAATGAACCCAGATCAGTTGTGGGAAACTACAATGGATCCTGAAAGCCGGACAATTCTCCAGCTTCGACTAGAAGATGCCATTGAGGCTGATGAAGTGTTTACCACTTTGATGGGAGAAAAGGTAGAGCCTCGACGGGAGTTTATTGAAGCCCATGCTAAAGAAGTTGAATATCTGGATCTGTAAAGGGCCCAGCCGCAAAGAGGTGAAAAACAAGACATGGATCTTTTTAATCATAAAATAATTCCAGTTGGTATTAAAGAACAGATGAAGACATCTTACTTGCGCTATGCCATGTCAGTTATAGTCGATCGGGCCCTACCTGATGTGCGAGATGGTCTAAAACCAGTTCAACGACGAATCTTGTACAGTATGAGTGAGTTGGGCATGCGCCCCGATCGCCCCCATAGGAAGTCAGCCCGTATCGTGGGAGAAGTAATCGGTAAGTATCATCCCCACGGTGAGTCGGCCATCTATGATGCTATGGTGCGCATGGCCCAAGATTTCTCCTTTCGATATATGTTGGTGGATGGCCATGGAAACTTCGGTTCCGTTGATGGTGACCCGGCCGCGGCCATGCGTTATACGGAAGCAAGAATGTCGAAGCTAGCCGAAGAAATGTTGCGGGATCTAGATAAGGATACCGTAGACTTTATGCCGAACTTCGATGATAGCCTAGAACAACCGCAAGTACTTCCCTCGCGGTTTCCCAATATGCTCGTCAATGGTGCCTCTGGTATAGCAGTAGGTATGGCGACAAATATACCACCCCACAATCTGGGTGAGGTGATTGACGGCCTTGTCATGTTAATAGACAACCCGGATCTACCAGTTAAAGCCCTACAGAAGGCTGTTAAAGGGCCGGATTTTCCCACTGGTGGGATTATTCTTGGCAGAGAAGCCATTGATGAGGCTTATGCCACCGGCCGAGGTCGTATTCGGATGCGGGCCCGAGTTCAATTAGAGCAGCTATCAAATGGGAGAACCCGTATAGTTGTCACAGAACTCCCTTATATGGTGAATAAGGCTAATCTCATTGAGAAAATAGCCCATCTAGTTAGGGACAAGCGGATCGAGGGTATCACTGATCTCAGAGATGAATCTGATCGAACAGGCATGAGGATCACCATAGAAATTCGTCGGGACACAAATCCCCATGTGGTGCTCAATCAGTTATACAAACATACCCAGCTTCAGGAGACCTTTGGTGTGATTATGCTTGCCCTAGTAGATGGTCAACCTCAAGTATTGACCCTCAAAGAGGCTATGCAGTACTATCTAGATCATCAGAGAGAAGTTGTAACTCGTCGCACTCGTTTTGAGTTGCGCAGAGCTGAAGAGCGGGCACATATCCTGGAAGGCTATCGTATTGCCCTTGATCATATTGATGAGATTATCCGGTTGATAAGAGGCTCTTCCAGTGATCGTGAGGCTAGGGAAGGGCTAATTAGTCGCTTCGGCCTTACCGAAAAGCAAGCCGTGGCCATCTTGGATATGCAGCTGCGGCGTTTGACGGGTCTAGAAAGAGAAAAAATCGAAAGTGAATATGCGGAACTACTCACTAAGATTGCTCGCTATAGGGAGATCCTGGCAGATGTCAAGGAAGTTTATGGGATTGTTCGAGAAGAGCTGCTAGAGATCAAAAGTAAATACAGTGATCCCAGGAGAACTGAGATTACCGGCCACTCCGGTGATATCCAGATTGAGGACTTGATTGCCGACGAAGACATAGTCGTCACCTTGACCCATCAAGGCTATATCAAGCGAATCCCAGTTAACGCCTATAGAAGTCAGAGGCGAGGTGGGAGAGGTGTTACGGCCCTTACTATGAAGGAAGAGGATTTTGTCGAGCACCTCTTCGTTACTTCGACCCATGCTCATATCGTCTTTTTCACCAATAAGGGAAGGATGTATAGGCTCAAAGGCTATGAGATTCCTGAGGCGGGTCGACAGGCTAGAGGTGTGGCCATAATTAACTTGATTCAGATTGAACCAGGAGAAAAAGTGCAGGCAGCCATTGTCATCAGTGAATATGGTGACAGTGAATATCTGTTGATGGGAACCAAACAGGGTCGTGTAAAAAAGACGGCTCTTCAGGAATTTGACAGCCCCAGGGTAGGACTGATTGGTATCGTTTTGGAGGAGGGGGACGAACTCATTGGAGTGAAGATTACCGGAGGCGATGAGGAGATCCTCCTGGTAACGAGTGAGGGTATGTCCATTCGCTTCAGTGAAAAAGAGATCCGGCCAATGGGCAGAGCTACCATGGGGGTTAAAGGTATCACCCTAGATGAAGGCGATGAAGTTGTTGGTATGAATGTGGTTGAGCCCGATGCCAAATTACTGGTTGTAACCGAGAAAGGCTATGGGAAGCGTACAGATCTAGCCGAGTACCGCTCCCAGGGCCGCGGTGGTAAGGGCATTAAGACTATTAATCAGACTGAGAAAACTGGCAGTATTGCTGGGGCTAAGGTGGTAAGGGAAGGCGAAGAACTCATGATCATCAATTCCCAGGGATTGATGATTCGCCAGCCGGTATCAGATATATCTGTTTATGGACGTAATACCCAGGGTGTCAAGCTAATGCGAGTTGAGGACGACGATGTGGTTGTGGCCATTGCCTTAATGGCTGGTCAGGAAGATGAATAGCTTTAGGTGAGAAATGCCAAGATGGGTGGACAAAGGCTGGGTCTATTGATCCAGCCTTTGTGGAAGGGGAGTAGGGATTGTCGAAAACTCATCCCAGCAAGTAGTATTACCGTAATAGGTCTTTCTTGTCTAGTATGTTCTGGAAGTTGGCGACCTATTGCTTCCTCCCATAGACTGTGGTAGAATAGACACTACCAACGGGGGTCGCTAGGCCTCTAGATTGACTTGAACCTTGAAAACTGAACAGCGTAATAAAAAGAAAGCTTGTGCAGCCAAAGTTTGAAAGCAAGCCAGAATCATGTACCGGTAGGGATATAGATAAATCTTTAACGGAGAGTTTGATCCTGGCTCAGGACGAACGCTGGCGGCGTGCCTAATAC
>JAAZMF010000178.1 GCA_012798955.1 Bacillota bacterium
AGTCGATTTGGTTCCCACCTAGGTATGGCCTTTCAAATCAGAGATGATATCCTAGATTTTACTGCCTCAGCCGCCGAGTTAGGGAAACCCACTTCTACAGATATGCGAAAGGGCAATTTTACGTTACCCGTAATCTATGCTCTGCAATCATCGGGCCGTAGAAAGCTGCGTCACATTCTCATACAACCCCACATATCGCCAGATGATTGGGAGCAAGCTACCGCCTTGGTCATGGAGAGTGACGGGATAAGCAAGTCCGGGCAAATGCTAGAGCGATACTGCCAAAAAGCACGCAAAGAACTCAATCTTCTGCAACCCTCTCTAGCAGTAGATACCCTAAGCTGGTTGGTTGACAACCTGACCCTTAGTCCCGCTGATATATACAATACGAGACCCGCTTGAGATTAGCTGCCTCCGGGGCCATAAGATTCTCTGCGCTGCCAACGACGAAAATCCCCCCAGGAACTAAGGATTCGCTAAACTTGGCCGTCAGCGCGGCTTGTGTCTCTGGAGTGAAATAGATGAAGACATTGCGGCACAGTATCATATGAAAACCGGTATCATAGGGATCCTCTAAAAGATTATGCCTTTGAAGCCTCACCCGGCGCTTAATATTATCGTCCAGCTTAAAAAGGTCATCTTCTTTCTGGAAATACTTGTCTTTATACATTCTAGGTAAGGTGTTAAGCAGGTTCTCCCCGTACACTGCCTCTTTGGCTTTTGCCAGAGCCCCCACATCGAAATCCGTACCCAGTAGTGTATGGGTCATGCCTGGGCTTAGCTCCGCCAAGATCATGGCTATTGTATAGACCTCGGCTCCAATGGATGCACCGGCGCTCCAGATCTTTAATCGTCGGTAGCGCTTCAGTAAATCCGGAAGCACCTTCTCTTCAATCTCCTTGAAGACGGAAACATCACGGTAGAACTGGGATGTGTTGATGGTCAGGTATTCGGTAAACTTTCCCCGCTCTTCTCCATTGGATTGCAGTATCTTCAAATACTCCCTGTATGTTTTGACACCAGTTCGATCTAGCCACTGATTAATTCGCCTTTGCATCTGTTGTTGCTTATAGTGATTTAAGTCTAAACCAATGGTATCTTTTAGGCCCCGCTTAAACACTTCATAATCCGCGTCAGTCAAAATAACACTCATCGGCTATCTACCCTTTGCTTTAGTTTTCCGACCGCCCGTACCACCGCATCACCAATGCGGTCTATTGGCAGGATAAAGTCGGCATTCCCGCTCTCCACCACCGCCTTGGGCATACTGTAAATAGTCGAGGTATACTCATCTTGGACAATGGTCACGCCACCGGCTTCCTTGATCTTGGCCATACCTTCTGCCCCATCCTTACCCATACCAGTCAATATTACGCCAATTAGCTTACCAGAATATATCGGGGGTAATGTCAACATGGTTACATCGATGGAGGGTCGCACGTAATTCACCGGTGGAGTCTGCTCTAGACGAATGACCTGTTCTGGAGATACGGTCATATGATAGTCCCCTGGAGCTATGTAGACTACGCCACCACTAACTCTATCCCCGTCCTCCGCCTCCTTGACCCGCACATCAGCGATTTGATCAAGCCGCTCAGCCATGGATCTAGTAAAACCGGCAGGCATATGCTGAATTACCAAAACACCAGCGGGCAGATCCCCTGGCAATTGGCGAATGACTTCTTCCAATGCCCTAGGTCCCCCTGTAGATGAGCCGATGACAATTAAGACATCATTCGAGGGGGTAATCTGCCCTACTGGCATTGGGCGTCTTGTAGGTGCCTTGGGCCGCAATATAGTAGAAGCTATCGGCAATGCCCTCGGTCTTGTTATCTGGATCTTCGCACCCACCGCCGCTTTCAGCTTCCGTATAAGTTCATCTCGCACATCCGCTATATCTAGAGAGATGGAGCCAGAAGGCTTGGGCACAAAATCTACTGCCCCTAAGGCTAGGGCTTCCATAGTAGCTGTGGCGCCTGATTGGGTCACACTACTTAGCATGATTACAGGCACCGGCTGTGTGTTCATGATCTCCCGCAAGGTTGCCAAACCGTCTTTACGGGGCATCTCCACATCTAGTGTAACTACATCTGGTTGTAGTCTCTTAATCTTCTCTAGAGCATCAAGGCCATCCCGGGCAGTCCCAATGACTTCAAACGCGCCATCTTCAGCAATCATGTCAGATATGACTTTGCGCATAAAAGCTGAGTCATCTACCACCAATACCCTGGCTTTGGCCATATCGTCACCTCTCAAATCTCCTGGGGCTCCTCACCAATGCTTTGCACTAACACAACACCATTCTTTGTGTAAAGGGTCATCTTCCGCCCCCTATTGCCTTCCACCGCTTCACCCCGAAGTGGGATACGGTTTCGTTGGAGATGCTCCTTTACAGCCGCTACGTTCTGTTTACCCACATTCAGCGATGAATTAGCCAATTTGGGGAATAAATTAGCCCCTCCGGCGATCTTCGCCTCCAGGGCACTCCGCCGGCCGCCTATGCGAACCACTTCATCTACTAAGGCCGGGATAGCAGTATCAGCAAATTTACCTGGCTGTTTGATATCGGCAGCATTCTTGCTATCTGACAAAAACACATGGGCTAAGCCCCCTACACTACGCTCCCTATCGTAGATGGCCACGCCCACACACGAACCTAGCCCTACCGTAATCAGTATCTCTTCTCCCTTAGCAACTTCTATCTCGCTCATGTTAACGAATTTCTCAGCCATTACCCGCTATCCGTCCCTAACAGTATTTTGAAGAATTTCTCGAAACCGCCTTCGCCAGGGATCAGCATAATATGACCAGCAATCTCTCTCCCCTCGGAAGAGAAAGCAGACTTGATCACGGTAATGTAATCGTCGGTGATCTCCGCACCTACCAAGACAGAGCTCCAAATGGCACCAGCCATATCAATGGCTAGACCTGGAACAGATGGCATGATCATAAGATCAGTCATACTCGATAGGGCATTTAGATAAGAGGTGATCACCACGTTCCCCACTTCTTCCAAAACAGAGCAACTCATATCATCAAACTCAACGAATTCACGACCTAACATAGCTTCTATCAATTCCTGGGCACTGTGAATAGGCATCAAGAAAGCCATATGCCCGTGGATGTCACCGGACACCCCTATATAGATCCCAGCAACCGGTGCTTCGGGCCCCCCGATGAGCTCTGTAGTCTCCGGTAGGCTCAAAAATGCAACCTCGGGAACTACCATATCGAGCTTGCGATCATGGAGCATGCCGGATAGCGCCGCTGTGGCATTGCCCGCTCCGATATTACCTAACTCCCGCAGCAGATCCAATTGGATGGGAGTTGGCTTTGTACCGTCACCCATAGACTTGTCCTCCGTCTCACTAACCTGCGATCTTGCGCAATGCCTCGATGATTCGCTCCGGCTGGAATGGTTTTACCAAAAAGTCTTTCGCGCCAGCATTGAGGGCTTCAAGGACCATGGGTTTTTGCCCCATCGCGCTACATACAATTACCTTGGCGTTAGGGTCTACCTCTAGGATTTTCTTGATGGCAGTAATGCCATCCATTTTAGGCATGGTGATATCCATGGTTACCACATCTGGCTTTAACTCCTTGTAGAGTTCAACAGACTCTTCGCCATCGGCGGCCTCTCCCACCACTTCATAGCCGTTTTTTTCTAGCACATTTCTCAAACTCATGCGCATAAAGGCCGTATCATCAGTCACCAAGACTCGCTTTGCCATTGCTTTCCCTCCGTGTCTCACTCTTGCCTGTGAATTATCTATGATCAGCTGAGAGTTCGTTTAGAACTGCAGAAACATCAAGAATCAGGGCTACTGTCCCATCGCCCAGCACTGTAGCTCCTGCTACCCCCTGAATATCGCCTAACATGGAGCTCAAAGACTTGATTACTACCTCCTGCTGACCCAGTAATTCATCAATGATCAGCCCCGCCTTAGCCGAGCCTGCCTCCACCACTATTATCGGCAAATCGCCTTGGTGTTCTGAAGTCTCAAAGCCTAATAGCTGAGGTAAATCTAGAATGGGTAGCACCTCATTGCGTAGGGTGATTACCCGCTCTCCATGAATCGTCTTTATGGCCTTTGGTGCCACCCTGAGATTTTCCCGCACGGATTGAATAGGAATGGCACATATCTCAGAATCCGCCCTGACTAGAAGCGCTCTAATAATCGCCAGTGTCAAGGGAAGTCTTAAAGCAACTGTTGTCCCCTTACCGAGCTCACTTCTCACATCTACAGACCCATTCATACTATCTAGGGCAGCCCGCACCGCATCCATACCTACTCCCCGGCCAGATACGTCAGTCACTTCCTCAGTGGTACTAAACCCTGCCTCAAAGATCAGTGCTTGGGCCTCTGCATCTGTCAGCTTTGCCGCTTGTTCCCGGGTGATAAGCCCAATATTTAGAGCCTTATCTTTGACTCTCTTGGGATCGATCCCCCGACCATCATCAGCCACCTCGATGACAACGTGGCTACCCTCATGCCTTGCCTCAAGTCGAATACGCCCCGCCGCGGGTTTGCCCAATCGCCGCCGTACATCTCCGGCCTCTAAGCCATGGTCAACTGCGTTCCGGATCAAATGCACTAGGGGATCACCGATTTGATTCATCAAAGATCGATCCAGCTCAGTATCCTCCCCCACCACCTGCAAATTGACCTCTTTGCCGGCGGTCTTGGCCAAATCCCGCACCATCCGAGGAAAGCGATCAAATACCTGCTTAACAGGGACCATCCTGAGCTTCATAGCCGCGTATTGCAACTCTGTAGTTACTCGATCAAGCTGGGCAACTGCCGCCCGAGCATGGGTTCCATCTAGATGCTTGGCGATCTCCGTCACTTGGGTCCGACTGATCACCAATTCACCCACTAGGTTATTCAGCTCATCAAGGCGTTCTGTCTCTACACGAACAAATCGCTCAATTATCCTGTGACTGCCTTCAGCTCTTCCCCGTCCGGCCGGGGCCAGTATACTGGCAACATCTACTCCTGTCGCACCGCTACCGGCATTCTGGGTCTCCACTGGCGAAGAGCCACTTCCATCTAATGTAACCTCACCTACAGTTACTTCAATTACCTCGGGGACGCCTAGCAGTGCGTCTTGAATATCTCCTTTGGAATGGTGACTAAAAAGTAGCACCGTAAATCGGTCATCAAAACGCTCTTCATCAATATCTTCAGCAGAAGGCACAGACTTGACAACTGTGCCTAACCTCTCTAGAACCTGGAAAACAGTATAAGCACGCACCGATTTCATAAGCACGTTGTCCCTAAGCACAACTGTCACTGCCAACGCGTGCAGGTCTTTGGCAAAGGCTTCTTTGATCAATTCTCGATCGTATTCATTAAGGGGTAAAGTCACAGCCCCCTGCTCCGAAGAATCCACATCTGCCCTTGCCTGTCCCAAGGCGATACCACTAGATTGATTGTCTAAGATCTCGGCTAGCTGCTCTTTGATCAAAGTGGTATCTGTGCTGATATGATCGGTGCTAATCACCTCGTTTAACATAACCTCCAGCACATCTACCGAACCAAAGAGGGTATTGATCAATTCCCCTGTTGCCGCGATCTGATCATTGCGGAGTGCATCTAGAAGATTCTCCATATGATGGGTCAAATCGGCCAGTTCGGTATACCCCATAGTGCCAGCCATTCCTTTGAGGGAATGGGCGGCTCGAAACATCTCAGTGATAAGCTGTTCATCTTGGGGCGTTTGCTCAAATTCCAGCAGGTTTTCATTTAGGGATTGAATGTACTCCCGGGCCTCGGCAGCAAATACATCCTTGTATTCCGAAAAATCCATTAAACTAGATTCCTCCTAGCAGGCCCCGCATCATATCTACCGGACAGTGGAGATGCGCTCCCTTGGCGTTGCGATCTCGGTAATTCTTACACCAAATTGTTCTCCCACAACTACCACTTCGCCCTTGGCGATCAGGGTATCGTTAGCCAAAATCTCAATGGGCTCTCCATCTACGGTATCTAGCTCCACAATGGAGCCGGGGCCCAACCGCAATATCGACTCAATGGGTAACCGGCTTCTCCCCAATATAGCTCTTACCCTTACTGGGATGTTTTGAATCAGGGCAATGTTCAAATTGCCTAGATCTCCCCAACCATGGCCAACTACCGGTCCCTCCATGGCGGCAGCATCCCAGGAGTATGGCTCCGCCACTGTAGTACCTCCAGGGTAATCGGAACCCCATCCGCTCGCGGCCACCTCTCTAGCAGCGATGTCCTCCTGTGGTGTCGGCACTTCACCGTAATCAGCGCTTTCCATCAGCCTTCGCACCATGTCTTTGGCAAAATCCAGCTCAATCAGCTGTAGCATCTCACTGTCTAGCATGTCCTCCACCTGGATCCTGAAAGACACCTGCACAACAGGCTCAACAATAGGCAACTCTTCAGTAGCATCAGTCAAGTCTAACTGCTCTACATCGGGAGGAGATATATCAATTCTGGTGCCAAACATGTCGCTCATTGCGGTAGCAGATGAGCCCATCATCATATTCATGGCCTCTGTTACGGCACTTACATGCAGATCCGTTAGAACCTCAGGAGGGCTAGAGCCATCCTCACCCATCATAAGACTGGCAATAATACCAGCATCGCTTTCTTTCATCACAAGTAAATTGCTACCGGCTAGCCCATCGGTATACTGCACGTTAATCACCAGGCAAGGAATGGGATATCTCTCCCGCACTGCTTTGCGGGTAGTCATGATCACATCGGGAACGGTAATCCATACCCGGTGATTAAGCAATGTGGAGAGCGCAGTTGCCGCCGATCCCATAGATACATTGCCAACCTCAGCCAATGCATCTCTTTCCATCTCAGTAAGGCTAGCGTCTCCGTAATCGTATTCATCCAGGTCCAAGGACTCATCGTATCCTGCATCACCCTCTAGGGGCCCGGGGTCACCACTTCCCCCCAACAAAGCATCAATCTCGTCTTGGCTTAAGAAATCATTCATCAGACTCGTCCCTTTCCCTAGGGCGCACTGCCGTAATCACGATCCCAAGCTTGTCTCCCAACTTGCCCGGTGAAGCTAGAAACTTGCCTAAATCCCCTACCTGCACATCAAGATTCTCATGGCGTTTTCGATCAAGGCTAATCACATCGCCCACCTGCAAATTCAGCAGATCTGCTACTGTCACCACAGTAGAACCAAGCTCTACGTCAACGATAATCGGCGTCTCTCTAACTTTCGCCTGTAGATTCTCTGCATCAGCAGGACCCGCCCGCCTACGCAAAGAGTCAAATAGCCGCAGGGAAGTCAACTTCTTGAGGACCGGCTCGAGGGCAGAATAACTAATACAAATATTGATAAAATCCCGGGCATTGCCGATGGTTAACGCCAGGGAAATAAGCACTACTGTCTCCCGTTCCTGCATCACCTGGAGAAATTGTGGATTACTCTCAATGGACTGCAAAGTCACGCTCAGATCCATAATATCTGACCAAGCGTTTTCGAAACTCTCTGCCATAGGCTCAAACAACTGGGTAGTCAAAACAGCTAGCTCAATATCGGTAAGCTCCCGAGTCCGCCCCAAGGACATACCTGGCCCACCACAAAGCCGATCATACAAAAGAAAAGAGATATCAGGGCTAAGCTGCATGATCAGACTACCTTCCAAGGGCTGCATGTCACAGAGGATAATCACCGAAGGATTGGGGACTGAGCGAATAAACTCCCCAAAAGTGAGCTGTTCTATAGATGTCACATTTAGATCAACTCGAGCCCGAAGTTTCGCAGAAACCATGCCGGAAAATTCCCTGGCAAACTGCTCATGGATCCTTTGCAGCGCCCGCACCCGATCCTTAGAAAACCTGTGGGGTCGCTTAAAATCATAGACCGCCACTTCAGTCGGTATTTCTTCTTCTTGCACTTGGTCGGCTACCTGGCTGATCAAATCATCGATTTCTTGCTGACTGAGAATATCATCCAAGCTGCCTCACCCCCCCCACGTATGCCCGCCAGATGGCCCACCCAACGAAACCTTATCAGTGATTAGGCACCAGCCGCCTCAGTTAGCTCTTCGGACAGCACTTCCGCTTTGAGCTCAATCTTCTCTTCAGAGCTAAGGATCTTGTCCACATCCAGCAAAATCAAAAGCCTTTCCCCCATCTTACCTATGCCCTGGATATACTCGGCCTTAAGGCCAGCCACGGTACGGGGCGGCGGATCAATATCATTTTCGGCAATCCTCAATACCTCAGTGACATCATCCACAACCAAGCCTACCCGGTTACTACTGATATCCACAATAATAATCCGGGAATCATCAGTCATCTCCGTTGCCTGAACACCGAATCGCTTCTTGAGGTCAATAATCGGTATAACCTCACCCCGGAGATTTGTGACACCTTCCACAAAATCGATCACATTCGGTAGCCTTGTAATCTCCCGGGGCTTAACGATCTCTCTAACCTTGGTAATCTCTAGTCCAAATTCCTCACCATACAGGCTAAAAATCACTAGCTGTCGCTCTTGTTCTACTTTGCGCTTTACCTCTTCCATCTCTTTCACTCCTTCCATGTGAGCAGCCTACATTACCTAATTCAGGTCTTCTAGTATAAATACGGCAAATCAAGTGCTTATCCTGCCATTTTCTCCCAATCACTATTGCAGGAACCTATACAAATCCCTAAAAACCCACAGAGAAGCTCAAGCGATGGGTACCCCCTAATTTGTGTCCCACCCAAGCGTAATCTAGCTGTACACGGCCTAGATATAAACCAGCCCCTGCAGTGAAGCTATCTTTTACATAACCACCCCGCAACTGCACTGAATCCCTAAGGTTATATTCGGCACCCAAGCCCCATTCCTTAAGGGATGTATCTGTTTCGCCACTAACGAGCAGTCTCCCCCCGAGCAGCTCCACGGCTGCACCACCAAGCACTTGACAAGGTAAGTCCTCTTTGTGACCCGTACTCCAACTAAGCTCCCCCAGGGCATCTCGGGCCAGCAAACCTAGGGTAACACCTTGACTTGCCCGATAACGCACCCCCCCCTCCAAGGAGTAGCCCCGGCAAGTGGCATCATCTAAAGTACCAAACAGGCCTTTCATGGTGACCCCGGCACCGATACCCCCTTCAAGCTCCATCCCCATCCCCCAGTAGGCTATGGCCTGTAAGTAATCAAAATACCCGATGACAGACTCCGTAACCAAATCGTAATCGGTCTTTGGTATGCCTGGACTAGATAGTATCAAGAGCCCGGCACCTAGTCCGCCATGCTTACCCATGGGTAGCGCTGTCGCTATAAAATTCATACTCGTATCCACAAACATGGTCGAATGACTAATGGACAATTGGGGATGCTCAACACTGGCTAGAGCTGCGGGATTGTAATATAGACCCTCTACCCCTTCCGCCGTCGCCACCCCGGCATTGCCCATACCCCAAACCCGGGCTGTAGTGCCAAAGCGCAAAAGGGGCATGGGCTCGCCTCCCTGCTCCTTGCCATTGACTAGACCGCTGGTGCCTACAATCAACAGAATCAGTAGCAGCACAACACGGCAAATCTTTTTATTTCCCTCAAGAAACCAGCCTAGAACTCTACTTCCCATCTAATCCACCTCTTCGTGATCTTTCTAGATGCCCATTGTATTGCCGCCGCCTCTGATCCATTACTTATGTACCGTACCATTAAGTGCCAATTCGCCAAATACACCTTACCATCCTGCTAAATGCCTTTTGCGAACAATGAAGTTCTTTGTTAAACTATTTTTTAGGAAATAAAAGGACGGAGATCTTTTATGTTCCACAGAATGGGCAAATGGCTTTTGTGGTTAGTAATGGCTATAGCCCTAATTACGGCGGAGATAGGGGCTCCTTCAGCAGGATGCAACCTTAGTTACGCTCTAGCCTACGCCCCAGCCTTAGGCGAGGTAGAGGATGGAGTCCAAGGCGAAGAGTCACTATCACCTCCTACTGCCTCAGAAGGAGCACAGGCCATAGGGCTTACTTGGCATGGTACAAAATCCCTAGAGACTCGCTACATTACCGGTAAAGGCAACCTCAAATACCAGGGAACAGGCCTAGACCCGGGATTTGTGCTTAGTCAACGGCTCCAAGCCCAGGTAACTGGGATCTGGCCAGGCATATGGCTACAAGGCTCCTTTGATGATGACCCCTTTTTCCCCCAATACTCCCTCACTATCGACACGGCTCAAGCCGCCGCCACTTTAGGTGACATAAGCACCATGCCCTTATCACCACCCCTATCATCCCTCAACTTACCTCTACGGGGTGCAGCGGGACGACTCTCTACCGGTCCCTTCACCTTTGCCTTTGTAGCCGGACACCCATGGACTAACACCCAATCAGAGACTTTCGCCCTGGGCTCCTTAGGCAGCATATACCAGACAGAATTATTTCCCATTATCCCCAATTCTGAAATTGTGCAGGTGGAGGATACCTTGCTTGTGGTGGGTAAAGACTATCTTATAGACTACGAACTCGGTCAAATAGAGCTATTGCGCTGGCAGGCCCAAGGAAGTCATCTCACCATCAAATACCAAGTTGCCCACCATCCATTTGGC
>JAAZMF010000179.1 GCA_012798955.1 Bacillota bacterium
TAAATAATCTAGCAGCGTGCCCAATCCCTTTCATATTTCCAAAGAAGACTATGTTCGCTATTATGAAGGCATTGAAATGATAGAGCTCACTGCCGAACGAATCAACGCTGAATGCCTGAGATTGAAGCTACACTGGTACCATCGACACAACAAAGCTAGTGGATGCTATGGCAGCTAAACGACTATTGGAAATCAATTAGCTCCATCTCATATCTGTAATGCCCCCTGAGCTCGCCTGTATCGTAATCCCTTACTTCCTGATCCCCGCGGTACTTAACTATCCCAACCTCAGGTGCTAACCACACCTCTCCCCGCTCATACAACACAGGTGAGTAAGATGTGATTTTTAGGGTTTGAAAGGTTCCGGCTAATGGCGATCACTAGCATGAGTGTTGCAATAGATATTGCCCGTTTCATGGTCTATCCCCTCTCGTATCTTATGTCACTGTATCTACGATTTGTCCTACCCCAGCTGGCCCACTATCTTGTCAAAGAGGTCTTGTCCCCTATAGACTTTCTCCAAGGCCCAGATCACCGCACCGGCTACAGGGGGATGATGCAATATGACAAAATCTACGTTCCTAGTTGGGTTTTTGACAATGACCTCTTCTTTGATAGCATCTACCAATGCTGGGTTGCTACCCTTGACATTAACTGAGCCGGCTAACACTACATCGATTACCTTAACATCATCAAACCCTAGCTCCTGAATGGCACCATTTACGGATCTGCCTAGCTCTTTACCAACGTGCCTCAATATGCTCAAAGCTACAGCATCTCCTTGATTAGCTGCATCAAAGAGCATCTTGGTAAACTCCACTCGTTTACTTCTGTCCTGTAAGTTTGCGGTAACTGCATCCATATAATCGTGTTTTGAGGATATCTGTAGCACTTCGAAAAACTGATCAACCATGATCGTGTATGGGCCACCCCGAAACAGGTGATCATATACCTCGCTAATCGCGGCAGTGGCCAATGCGCCCCCGCCACCCACATCTCCTGTTAAGTACCCCTGACCCCCAATCTGCACCATCTGCCCCTGAGAATTGATGCCGGCGATGGTGGCACCAGTACCATTGATCACACATATACCTACCCCCGAAGGGCACCCGGCCTTAACACCTAGATAAGCATCATTGGAGAGCACAAACTCTTTGATGCCGAGCCTTCGGATCATGTTCCCAATAATCTCGGACTGTAACTTAGTGTCCACACCGGCCATACCAAAGGCACAAGACACCAAGTTGCTGGCCTGAATCGAATGCCGAGCATAGAAAGTGTCAAACATCTGACCTAACTCTTCTTCCAACTGCTCAAAACCGCCGGGCAATACTTCATGATTAGTGGGGCCCCAGTCTAGAAAGTCTACTTGATTGCCCTCAATGTCAAATAAGGCACATTGGGTATTGGACCCTCCTCCATCAACCCCTAGGACGAAACTCTTCATACGCCTCCCCCTTACGAAAACTGCGGTAGGAATTCCTTATTGGCTTCTAGCATATCATCGAGGACGGCCTTAGCCTTGCCATAGTCTCCAACTAGTGGGTGGACTAATAGGGCAGCTAGGGCCCCATGGTAATCCCCGCTCAATGCCGCCTTTACTGCTAGTTTCTCATAAGCCTTAACAGCTTTCATCAGTCCAATGATAAAATCATTGTCAAAACCGGGGACCTCCACTGGTTTTGCTCCGTCCTTGCCAACTACGCACTTCACTTCAACCACGTCATCATAGTCCATGAATTCCAAAGCACCTTGGTTCTTAACATTGACCACATGAAACTCATTGCGATCATTTTCAATGGCATCGATCAATGAAATAGCTGCAGTGGAGTATAGCGCCCCACCCCGCTCCTCCAATAAAGCAGGTTTTTCCTTCAGATTCAGATCACTATAGAGCTTGAGCAAGTCCTCTTCGATAATCTTGCATTCCTCACCCCGTGTCTTGGGCTTATCTTTGCACCTTTGCACTTCCCGATCTCTATAGTAGAAATAATTCAAGTAACCGGCCGGTATCGCCTTAGTCGCTTTGAGGAGATCCGGGGCATACAATGGATCGGAGAGGTTTTTCATGCGGGAGAGTTTCAGGCCGCCCTCTAGTAGATCCCCCAGCATATCCTCGCCATTTGCCACAATCCTGGTAATCCAACAAAGATGATTTAGTCCCAAAAAATCGTAATCAAAATCCTTAATGTCCTCTGGCAGGCTATCATGCACACCTTTAAGCATATTGATGGGTACATTGCAGAGACCAAGCATCTTGATGTTACTGTTATTGAGGACGGCCTCTGCCACAATCCCTGCGGGGTTACTGAAATTAATCAACCATCCCTCGGGAGCCAGCCTTTCCATGGTTTTTGCTATGTTCATGATCACAGGAACAGTGCGCAGGCCATTCATGAAGCCTCCGGCTCCGGTAGTCTCCTGGCCTAGTAGATCATATTTTAGCGGTATCTTCTCATCGAGAATGCGGGCATCAAGCCTGCCGACTCTCACTTGGCCCATGACATAATCGGCACCCCGAATGGCTTCATCGAGATCCTCAGTTAGAACTACCCGCACTGGCATGTCTTCAGCTTCTAGCATGCGCTTAGCTAATCCGCCCACTATGCCAAGCTTTCTAGCATCAATATCCATTAAGTAAATCTCCCGAAATGGTAGTTCTGCACGCTTGTCGATTAAGCCTTCGATTAGTTCCGGGGTGTAAGTACTACCTGCGCCAATGATGGCCAATTTCAGTGCTTTCACTTGGATCTCTCCTTCTCTGCGGCCCTATAGCACGTACTATCGCTATCAACCTGTCCCTCCCATTCTCTGTTCAATGCATCCTTAGGCATCCTAATAGAAACGTTCCGCCAATACCGAGAAATTCCTTCGTAAAGCCATAACACGGGCTTCGCGAAGCCCCACTTGTTTCAAGGATTGCTTGACTGGATGGAGAACAACTAGGAGAGCGATCAATTGAAAGGTGCAAAGCGCACAGCAAGGAGGTATTTGATGCCATACATTGTGGAAGTCTGCTGCTACACAATAGAGGATGTACAAAGGGCCCATAGAGCCGGGGCTGGCCGGGTCGAACTCTGTGCTGATCGAGCTGCAGGTGGCACCACCCCTAGCTATGGACTAATCGAACGTGTGGTTGAGACTGTCCCTGTAGATGTCGCCGTAATGATTAGACCTAGGGGTGGTGATGCCATTTATTCCGGCGATGAGCTGGCCATTATGCAACGGGATATTGAAATCGCGGGCAAGCTAGGCGCCGAAGCAGTGGTGTTTGGTATACTAGATGAAACTGCCTTCCTGGATATTGCTCCCATGGCGGAGTTGATTGCTGTAGCTAAGAAATATGACATGGAAGTTACATGCCATCGGGCCTTTGACAGAGCCCGGGAACCCCACCGCTTCCTGGAGGAATTGATCAAGCTTGGTGTGGATCGCCTGCTCACCTCCGGTCAAAAACCTACTGGTGTAGAAGGTATCCCTCTACTAGGAGAACTTGTGGAGATCGCAGGTGATAAACTCTCTATCATGCCCGGGGGTGGCGTCCGTGGCAGCAACTTTCACCCGCTACTTGATCTAGATATCAAGGAAGTCCACACCGGTAGCGTAGAAACCATTAAGTCCACCATCGAGCCCTATCAAACCGATGTGTTCATGGGCAGACCTGATCATGATGACAATGAACGTTTAGTAGTCAACGAAGCCGATGTAGCCCTTATAGTAAAAGCTTTGCAGGAAAAGGCAAAACGGGCTTAGCTTAACAAAGCAAAACCCGCCAATGGTTCTTGGAATAAAGCCAGAATCCACTATGTGGCTCCATCCCTATACAAATATAGTCATCATGGGGCGATCTAGATAGCGGGATCGCCCCTACCCAAAGCAGACTGCTAAGCCCCTAACCATACCCCAGTAAGAAAACCCATGCCTAGTATCTACTTGGTTGCCACTTGACTAAAGCCCTCCAGAGCTTTATCGATATCCCCGTCTTCAACATGTCTATGAATTACTGCCCGAAGCACAGTGGCATTCCTCGTTAGCACCTTGATCCCCTTCAGGGCCAATGCCTCCACAAACTCATCTGATGAAAGACCTGTTCCTTCCACATCTACCAACACGATATTGGTTTGGTACTCACTAGCTACAACCTTTAAACCAGGTATATTGGCAAGGCCATCTACAAGGCGCTTCGCCCGGGCGTGGTCTTCACCTAATCGTTCCACCATTTCCTCTAGGGCAACAACCCCGGCGGCAGCTATCACCCCTGCCTGCCGCATACCACCACCCAAAATCTTGCGGAACTTACGGGCTCTACCAATAAACTCCCTGTCCCCTGCTAGCATGGAGCCCACTGGTGCACTAAGACCCTTAGAAAGACAAAACATGACAGAATCCACTAGCTGAGTTAGCCTTTTCACGGGTACATCTAAAGCCGCTGCAGCATTAAAAACCCGAGCACCATCCATATGTATCTTGAGGCCATGCTCACGACAAGCGGCAGCAAGGGCCTTTGTTTGCTCTACATCCGTCACCCGGCCACCGGACATATTATGACTGTTTTCCATACAGACAAGGGCAGTAGGTGCGTAATGGATGTTCTCGCCCCGCAGGGCACCTAGTACTGCTTCCGGACTAATAATACCTTGCGAATCATCAACAAGGCGAGGAATAAGGCCGCCAATTCGAGAGATGCCTCCTACCTCATAGCCATAAATATGACTGTGGGCACCGAGCACCACTTCGTCACCGGGCTTGGTATGGGTCAACGTAGCAATCAAATTACCCATGGTCCCGCTTACGACAAATAGGGCCGCTTCTTTGCCAACGATGTCAGCGGCCAATGCCTCCAAGCGATTCACTGTAGGATCTTCTTCGAAAACGTCATCACCTACCGGTGCCTTTGCCATTGCTTCCCGCATTTTGGAGGTGGGCAAAGTGAAAGTGTCGCTTCTTAGATCAACTATGCCCGCCATTGCTGTGTCATTATCAAAGTAATCTTTCATTTGAACTCCCCTCGCCGCTTGGTAGTTTGTACCTGCCTACCTTCAGATGATACCACTAAATTAGCTGTCACCGCTAGATGATCCGAGGCTCTAGATGGAATTACTTTGTAAGATGCAGGTTGAAGACCATGGGTTGCCCAAATATAATCGATACGAGGCATAGGGGCTAGGGGATCTCCGTAGAAAGTACCCATGTTATCGAAGGCAAGCACACGTCCCACATCTTGAAACTGATTTGCAAGAGCCCTAATCTCAGGTGTCTCGGCCACTGCATTAAAATCTCCTAGGACGATGGAAGGCAACTCTTCCTCTGCTATCGCTTCTAAGAGCCGGCCCACTTGTGCTTCCCGTTCGACATTGGAAAGGCCTAAGTGAGTGACCCAGACAGCAATGGGACCAGAAGGGATTTCGATGATGGTTTTCAAAGCAGTCCGAGGCTCGCTCCCCCACTGGTTCGGCAGGCGCAAGATCTGTGACTCCAATATGGGATAGCGACTGAGAATCATGTTACCATAATAGCCAATCCCCCGACCTGGGCGCAGGTGTCGAACCCTTAGGGATTCACCATAGACATACTGCATATTGAGACGATTAGCTAAAAGCTCTGGCTGATCCTGGTAGTTGGAGCGCTGCCCATAATTACGATCTACTTCTTGGAGGCCAATAATATCGGCTCCCGAAGCCTCAATCACCGCCGCGATTTCCCCCAGATCAAGCTCGCCCGAAAGTCCCCTACCATGGTGAATATTATAGGTCATAACTTGTACCAAGTCCCGCCCCCTCTCTGGGGATGTGGATTTGCGAACACTAGGTATCCATCTCTGTGCTGGACTAGGTTGTGATGAAGGTCCCAAATCATTGGATGGGACCGGGACAGACTCAGGCTCCGTGGATGTGGCAGGCCAAGCCACAGCTGGCATAACTAGGCGCCAACCGTTACCTAAAGCCAAAATCCCTATGGTAAGAATCAGTGCCATTATGGCCCTAAGTATGGGTTTGTCCACAAATATCTGTCCTTCCCGCTAACTAGCTATACAGACTCACTTCTCGCCCTCCCCTGCCAATCCTCTCTAGGAGCACTCTGGTAGTTTTTGCTCTAGATAGCCTAAGGCGCTAATGGCAATGAAACATACTCTTGGCCCAGCTCCTTGATTAACGCCTGACCACTAGTGATCTCTGTAAAGATCTCCTCTAGACGAGGCCCTTCGCCTGGGGGAGCTAGTAATGTGAAGGTAACATCGGCTCCATATTCGGTGTTCTCTAAACGCCAGGGTGATTGCATGATCACATTCTCCAACTTGCCGGCGAAGGTGTAGTCAATGGTGGCACGGTAGCGTGTATGCAAAACTTCCCGAACAATCCCCGCCGCCAGTATGCCAATCTTAGCCCCTTCAGTGTATGCTCGCACAAGCCCCCCGGCACCGAGCTTCGTCCCACCAAAATACCGAGTAACAACTACAATCACATCTCTAAGATCCATGTTCTTGATAACTTCCAGCGCCGGCATACCTGCGGTACCACTAGGCTCTCCGTCGTCACTGAATCTTTGTAGTTGATTGTTTTCTCCGATTTGGTAAGCATACACATTATGGGTGGCTTGTTTATGTTCCTCCCGCACCTTTTCCAGAAATTCTAGTGCCTCTGTCTCATCTCTAGCAGGAGCGGCAGCTCCGATGAACTTAGAGCGCCTAATCACCACCATATCGCTACCACTACCTCTGAGAGTTAGATATTCTTGAAGCATCTCATGCCTCCTATTCTCGAAAGGGAATACCTAGGCCCGTGTGGAAGAATTACAACACAGGCTTATCTTAATCAAATAAGGGAGTGAACTCTTGGTGTCTATACAGATAATCTGGGATAACCTCTATGAGAAGGCTGTCCACAATAATCGCGCCAACTTGGAGTCTGTGCCCGGTGTGGCTTTAGGCTTCCATTCCACCATTGATGGTTTGAAACGAGTAGTTCCAGGGGAGATTGAAAAAATCCTCGCAGATGACCCAGCTTTAGCCAAGGAAGTCACAAGCCGCCTAGGAACGGTACCCGCCGAAATTCGCACCCCCGCCGATCTTCTCGTTGGTCTGTTAAATTCCCTGCAAAACGGCAAAGCTCTGCAACTTATGATCAGGGAAGAGACCACCTATAAGTGGATCATGGAGCATCTAGGGTATGACAATATCAGGATGGGCGGTACTTCGGGGAATATGGCCAATTCCTTAGCTCCCCTACCTTTACCTAAGATACTAGTCTACGCTAACCCCTTAACCAAGGAACAGGCGGAACTTTTTGTCGAAGCAGACAATCTATTTGTCCTCAATCGCAGAGGTGAACTAGAAAGTCCTCAAAGTGCTTGGCAAGGTGAGGGGATTTACGCCATCCACTGGATCTTTGAATATCCCCAAGGGCTGAAGATCAACGTCGGGGACACGGTAATAGAAGCCCCCAGGGCTAACCGTTATATTGCCGCTTGGAATCCCATCAATAATAAACTACAAATCGAAGAAAACTTTATGAAGCATCTGCCAGCCATCGCCGATGATTTTAGCCATTTCATAGTGTCTGGCTTTCATATCCTCTCGGAGAAATATCCCGATGGAACCACCTGGCAGGCCTACTTAAAACCTGTAGCCCGCTTCTTGAGGGAGACCAAGAAGGCCCATCCCGATCTCCGCTTCCACTACGAATTCGCCTCCATTGCAAGCTCCAGCATTCGTAAAGGCATTGTTGATCACATTCTGCCTACAGTAGATAGCCTGGGGCTAAACGAAGTGGAACTAGCTGCAGTCTTAAGGGATCAAGGCGAAGCTAAGCTAGCCGCAGACATTGAAAAGCATAACTCCATGGCCGCAGTATTGCGGGGTCTAGAAAGACTGGCCGATCGGACGGGTCTACGCAGAATTCAGCTCCATGATCTAGGCTACTACCTAACCTTGGTGGATAGTGAATATACAACTGGAGAAAAGTGCCGTGATGGCATGCTCTTTGGAGCAACACTAGCTGCCAGCCGTTCCACTATCGGCAAGGTGGGCACTTGGGAAGAAATCCTCCAAGGCCTAGATGTACCCTTGGCCAAGGGAGCCGAGGAGCGGCTTGAGGCATTGGCCGAAGAGCTTGATTGCAAGGAATTTATCAACACGGGAGTAGGCACCAAAAACGGTCGCTACATCGTATTCGTGCCTACCAAAGTAGTAGAAAAACCTGTGTTAACCGTGGGCCTTGGCGACCTCATCTCATCGTCCGCCTTTATTCTAGGCTAAAAGGCCAGAGGGTCTTCTTTGGCTAGAGCATAGGATGAAGTCGACATTGAGCCAGGAAAAGTAGTAGGACAAGATCGAGCAAGCTTTGAGCTTTATGAGCTTTATCAGGCGATATATAGGGGCATTGGCTTGGGGATTCTTGGGATTTGCAGAATCCGGGCTAGGTGCCCCTTCATACTCGCCTCTTTTGTCTTTGCTTGGCCCGCATCTGCCGGGTAGCCATATCGAGAAACTCCTTGGCCGCCGCACCGTAGGGAGAATCGGGTATAGAGGCCCCAAGGCGACGCAGATGGGGAATAGCCCTAGTATCACCGGTTTGAAGCAAGCCATGGGCTACAGCTAGCTTCTCTTCGAAAGTTACTGCCTTGCTCAAAAGTCCGACTAGAGCCGGGTAGACCTTTGCCGGTTGCACCTGATCCAAGAAATTGATTAATGCCAGCGCCTCTGCCACACTTAGGTCAGGCTCTTTAAGCCGATTTAACGCCGCGCCAGTTGCCACATCTGCCTCCTCAACTAAGGTCTCCATCACATAGCCATATAACACTGTACCGGGGCGCAATCGGCCAAGCAATCCCAAAAGGGCCGTTATCGTCTCGGGATCATCCTCACTCTTCAAAATCCCCATGACATTAACCGGAGCCCAGCCCCCACCGCTGGCATCCTCCTCGGTGAGTTCTCCAGTTTCAAGGATGGCCAGTAACACGTGTCTGCTAGATGCATTGGCCGCACTAAGACGCTGCCTTGTACTGAAATCTAAAGGGCCTTCACGAAATAGCTCTAGCAGATCGTCATCTAGTTCACCCCTCTGCAAAATGTCAGGGGTATCAGTGGGCATCATGGGATAGCGCAGGTTGCGAAAAGTCTTTAGATCAACAACCGGCCGCGGAGCATCCACTCTCCACTTCTGCCTTTCCTTTTCCACAGTATCCACTGGAAATGAGAAATGAGCAGCGGCAGCAAAATTCTGAATAGCCCCCAAAACACCTCGGAGCCACATTTGAAGTCGGGGTCGAGCGATTAGAAACCACACAGGTCTAATCTCGACACCACGCAAAGCCATGGCACCTACCCTACCCATTAACTCCGCTGCTTTAGCGTCATCTTGCTCAACAAGGAGCTGAATCTGCCGCAATAGCTCATCAGTACTGTCATTGACACTATAATCGTTTTGCCCATAGGCATGAAACATTTCCCGAAAAACCACATAGCGCTGTTCCAAAACCCAGCCACTAGTCTGCAAGAAAGTCTCAGTCAATGCCGCTATATCCATGGAGACGCCTTGGGATCGCAATCTTTCATCAAGGCTACTAATAGTGCTAGCGATCTCGTCAAACACCCCATCGGCAGCCTCGGTCCCCTCTAGAGTAGCCCAAAACATAGCGAGACTCATGAGCATCTCCACAGAGCTGGCATAACCGGCCAAGATCAGGGCTTTATCGTAGAAATACATGGAATCTCGCAGATCAAGACAAGTCTCCACAAATCCTTCGTGGGTAGTTATATAGTTTAGCTCTTCCATGATCTCCTGGTATTTTTCTTTCAAATCGTCCCCTCCTCTTTCAGCCGGTTTGCTTTGCCTCTACCTACAGGACCTAGTTCTATCTTACTCCCCTGCACCTATTAAGGTACTCCTAGGGTACTCTACCCCAGTCCAGGTCGGTGTATATCTAGCGGGCTAGTGGCCTCTTAGCATGCTTTTTGAGCCAAAAATCTAAGTGGTACAACGCAGCCAACGTCTTGGCATCTCTAATATTGCCATTTTCAGCCCTAGTAAGCACTTCAGATAGTTCAATGTGGACTACTTCAATATCTTCTGAGTCATCAAGATTTTGCTCACCCATGGTCAAATCAGTAGCAAGATATAAGTGCAAAACCTCAGTACTGTAACCAGGGGCTAGGTACAGTTCCGCCAACTTGTGCCATGACCTTGCTCGCCAACCAGTCTCCTCCGCTAGCTCCCGCTGGGCAGCTTCAAGGGGATCCTCACCCTTTTCCAGTGCACCGGCGGGGATTTCCAGAAGTTGCTGCTCTACGGCAGGCCGGGTCTGACGAACCAAAGTCAATTTCCCCTGGTGCCAGGGTACAATGGCCGCGGCTCCATCATGTTCTACTATCTGGTATTCCCGTAACTTTCCATTGATTTCAACCGTCTTCTGTGCAAACCGAAAAGCCACACTCACTCATCCTCCCCTTTTTTACTGATCCAATCGACCCATGCCTCGCAATGATCATATCATATTCGGTAAAAGGCGGTGCATCCCCTACCCATTAATGTCGGCCATCTTCCGAGAGATGAAGCAATTAGTCTAGCCGGGTGATATTGACTTTCTCTATAAGCCCATCACGCATCTGCACGATGGTTAGCTTCGCATCGGCTATATGAATGCACATGCCCTGCCTCAATGGTTTCCCCAGCTTTGTGGCTTCTAATGCCAGCAAACCACCGATTGTGTCTGCAGTATCCTCAGAAATAAAGGTACCCACTATGCGGTTAACATCCTTCACCTTAGTTGCTGCCCCCAGGTTATACCCTGCCTCTGGCGCATCGCTCAAGGTGTGAACGAATAGATAACGTCGCACAGCGAACAGAGCGCCCAAAGCGACAATCCCAATGAGCATGTCAGTACTGGTCTGGCTAGAGACTAGCAGCTTACGGGCTATGGCAAATACCAATACCTCTATGATGCTACCCGGATTATGGCGTACTAACATGGTTACTAGCTCCAGGCCGATGACCAGAATAAGGACATGGCCCAAAAACTGCTGGAAAATATCATAGGCCTGGCTAGGTTCGCTTTCAAAGATCAATTTGAGGTATTTGGTCAAGTCCAGTACCCCAATCAAAATAGCGACGATGACAAACGCTGATAGCCAAGCCTCCAGGATGGGTACTAGCCTCGGTAGGTTCGTCCTTAGATCACGTAGTTTTTGCATCATACTACCCCTGCCCCTGTCATGTCATGGTATAGACCTAGTTCATACGTATTCAATTCCCGATTAGCCTCTGTGTATCCTGTCAATATACTAATGTTAAAGGATCAGCCACCACGGAAACCGAATACTGAACTTGGAGTATCTTGAAAGAGAGGTGTTTCCTATGATTAAAGCTAAAGATATCGCACAGATGATTGATCATTCCCTGTTGCGCCCAAACCTAACAGTAGAAGATGTAAAAGCCGGTTGCCTAGTTGCCAAGGAATACGATGTAGCATCGGTGTGTGTGCGCCCTGCCGATGTGAAGCTAGTGGGCGAGCTTCTAGAGGGAAGTGGCATTGCCCTTAGCACGGTCATCGGATTTCCCCATGGGACCAATACAACTGCTATGAAGGTGGCCGAATCCATAGAAGCCATGGAGGGCGGTGTCACTGAACTTGATGTAGTGATGAACTACTCCCGACTACTATCTGGAGATGTTAATTATGTAACTAAAGAAATCCAGGCACTAGTAAATGCTGCCCATGCCCGGGGAGCCATTGTAAAGGTTATCTTCGAGAACTGCTACTTAACCGACGAGCTCAAAAAAGAAGCTTGTAGGATCTGCACAGCCTGTGGAGCGGATTTCGTGAAAACCTCCACTGGCTTTGGCACAAGTGGTGCCACTGTAGATGATATCCTGCTTATGCGCGACGCCTCCGGTTCCAATGTAAAAGTAAAGGCCGCTGGTGGCGTAAGGGATCTTGACGCGGCACTGGCAATGCGGAAAGCAGGTGCCGACCGCATCGGTGCAACTGCCACGAGAGCAATCATGGAGGAAGCCATACGGCGGGAGCAAGCCGGCACTCTTGACTAAGAAGCCCCCAAAATCTACAGCAAAATACGGTGGCCGGGAGCAAACATCCCGGCCATCATGAATTAAAGATAATAAAGTGACCCAAGGGCTGCTAGCCCTTCATGGAAGTAGTATTCAACTACGTCATGCGGGTCGAGGGGAATCCGTCGGGCACACATCAGCGCAGGCTCCACAATCGGTACATAGATCAGGATCGATCACGTACGGGTCACCCTCACTGATGGCATCTGCCGGACACTCTGCCTGGCAAACGCCACAGGCAATGCACTCATCGTTGATAAAATAGGCCATTATTTGCCACCTCCCCCAAAGAAGTACATATCACACCTACTCCATCCTACTATTTAGCTCCTGCAGTGTCAACTGTTGGATTTTCATAGACTTTAGAGGGGAAGGGCTAACATTTTGTGGCTCTATGTCGATTGATTTAGATTTTCTCTATCATCGCCCCCTAAACAGGGCTGTGCTCACCTCAACTCCAGATACATCCTCCAATTCTGCCTCTAGGGCTTGGATTTCCCCGTGATCTGCCTCTAGGGAAAGTGTGATCAAACCCTTGGATGTTGCGGGATCATGGACCCCTGTGCGGGATCTGATCATGTCCCCGTATTTGGTCAAAACTTCTTGCACATCCGGTGCCTGCTCCCTACGATTACTTAAATAGACCCCCATAACTCCAAGAACCACTGGCATCCTCTTCCTTTGTATTGATCGTTTTATGTTTGACCATGACCCAGATCTTATTGCCACTAGTATTCCCCTATATTGCTGCAAACTAGCTATGCTCCCCGATCAGCCGGATGTGTTTTGCCGAAGGGGAATAAAACTAGTCCGTGTTCTTGGTATCGTATTGACTTAGCCCAAAGCCCATCATACATGGAAATTAACCGATTAATGTGATATGATTTTACGGGAGCTAAGTACATCGGAATCAATTTTGGGGGGCAATTAGTGTGGCCAGAAGAGAGCATTTGCTTGTTTTATCCACCGATGATGAACTAGTAAACGCAGAATGCATTGCCTGCCAAGAGGTATTTAGTGTCGGAGACGAAGTGGTACTATGTCCCCGGTGCAAAACTCCTCACCACGCCGATTGCTGGCGGGCTGCCGCCGGATGCAAGAGACACGGTTGTCCGCAAGTAGCCATAGCGATTAGGACTGAGCCCAAAGACAACTTGGGAGACTCCCGTTATCTTAAGCGCACTCCTCAGCAAAAGGCGCTCTTGGTAATTGGAATCGTGCTAGTTTTTGGAGCCCTGGTTTTTGCTATGCGACCTGGACCAGACCCTGCCGGTGGGCGTACTAAACTCAGCATCATGATTCCTGGAGGTATTTCGGAAACTGCCTATTATGATACATTCGTCGATGAATTTAACCAAACCCACCCAGATTATTACCTATCGGTCTCTGTAACACCCTCCATCGCCTATGACCAAAAGTTAGTTGTACTATTGGGGGCTAGGGATGCTCCAGATGTCTTTTCCCTATTAGAAGATCGCTACCGTATGTTTGCTGAACACGGCGGGCTTTTGGACCTTACTCCATATATTGAGTCCCAGTCCGAATTGATGGAAAGGGTTTTCCCTGAAGGCCTCGATGCCTGGAAAGTCGATGGGGCCATCTATGGTCTTCCCCACCCAGGGCGCAATGAAGTCTTCAGCATTTGGGTATCTTCACCACAACCAGATTTGGCTTGGCAACTGATGGTGATTTTACTGGACAAGATCTCCACCGATTGGCCGGAGGAGCTAAAAGGTGAGCTCCCCGCAGAACCATGGAAAATGCCCATGCCCAGCGGTTTTTAGGTACCAGATGCTTCGAGAATTGCAGCTTTGATATAGTGTTTTCAAACAAGGACAAGTGGTGAGTGTGGTCATGGGCAAAGACGACCATGCTTACCATTTTTTCATATTCGCCGCATAAGTACCCTAGCTGGGCTCCCATCGCTACCTGCTATCAGCATTGGCAATGCCATAATCTCGTACATGGCATTCCCCGGTGGCAGTTCCTTAAGCCTTAGCCACTCCACCACCACAACTTCTGCCCCCAAGAAAGTCGTGTGCACGGGAAATCCCGGTTCTGCGTCAAATGCCTCTACGGAAATATAGTCAATGCCAACTAACTTGATCCCTTGGGAAACAAGAAACTCTGCCGCATCTAGGTTAAAAGAGACAAATTCGTTGTGGAACTCGCCACTTACAGGAATCCGTGAATTCTTAGTTCGAAATACAACTCGCTCCACATCTCGCCAATCAAATGACTCAAGGTCTTTAGCAGTGATGAAAGGCCCCTCCCCTTTGTAGTCAATCAGAAGGCAAGGGCCATATAGCTTCTCTAAACTCATCTCGTCAATGGTTTTACCACCGGCGATAAAGTGCCTAGGGGCATCTATGTGGGTGCCAACGTGGACACCCATATTCACTTTGGTGACTTGCATTCCATCGGCTTCAACAGTTGCCACCCGCTCTATGACGGGCTGTGATTCCCCAGGCCAGACCGCCATATCCGACCGGGTTGCCCAAGTGACATCGATCCAAGCTGCCATCTAATAGCACCTCCAGCTGTCTCCCGTATCTTTCTGATCACAAAGTCCCGACTCCCTCGAGCTAAAGCCTGAGCTTCCGAATTCATCTGGCCCATACCATGGGAACACCGTTGGGCCCTCCTTGAACCCAGCAAAAATCTCATGGATTAGCTAAAGCCTGGGGGCCCGGGGTTGTCAAAGATACAGCACCTATCGGGCGAAAAGCTGCACAAAAAACCCAGGTCGAACCGACAGAAAACCTGTATCTTTGGCCCTCTGAACATCGGCCCATGTATGACCAACTGCTAGGGCCATCTTTGGCGAAATATTGTAACTCACACCAAAGCTATACCCCAATTCACCCCTCTGTAGCTGTCGCCACGCCCCAACTTGCCCAAACCCCGCCAGTTTCTCACCCAAGCGGCGGGAAAATCGCACCACACCTTGCCGAGTAGTCACTGGATCCA
>JAAZMF010000180.1 GCA_012798955.1 Bacillota bacterium
ACTGATCCCCATGCAGCTTGACTGGGGATACACCACCTATCTCAACACTCCCGGAAGTGGGCGTGTCAATGGTGGCAAGTATGTTGAGCAGGGTCGTCTTGCCGCTTCCAGAAGGGCCCATCACCCCGACAAACTCACCTGCTTCCACCTCTAGGCTGAGCCCGGAGAGCGCCCGGGTGGCAGTAGCTTCCTCCGACGAGCTGTAGATCTTTGTTAAGCTTTGCGCAGTCAAAACCGGCATGTTGGTATCCTCCAATTCCACTACTATAGGCACAAGGCCTCGATACGGGCGGTGATCACCCCGTCAACTACGAGTATATAGCCTAGAGATGGCATGGAGCCATGGATTAACCTTGCAGAGGGGATGAAAAACCTTACATTATTGAAAGGAAGGCGAGGTTTGGTTGACTGCTACCCCAGATGTGATGGCTCTCGTGGAGAATACTACTGTCATGGCCGTTCCCCGCCCTAGCTTTGACCGTACAGTGAGGCGGTGGCCCAGTTCTCTACAAACCCTGTCAGCTAGGAAAAGCCCCATGCCAGTGGACCCGGGGGCTAAGCGACCGTTTTCACCGGTAAAAAAGGGTTCGAAAATTCGGGGAAGATCTTGCTCGGGTATGCCCACTCCGTAGTCCTCCACAACTAGCCTTACAGTGTAATCGTCAAGGGGGATACCACCATCTCCTTGGTCTCCAGTATCATCTTCGATACGGACAAGGAGCTGCTTGGTGCCATCCACACCGGCAACCCTGGTATACTTAATAGCATTGGATAGCAGTTGATCAATGACAAAGGCCATCCACTTCCCGTCAGTCTCCACCCACGGACTTTGGGCTGTGACCTCTACCTGGGGGTAAATGGAGTAGCGAATGAACTCCTTTTTGTGCTTGTTAATGACCTCCCGAGCAAGCTTTTCCAGATTAACCTGCTCAGGAAAGAGATCAACTGAGAATCGCTCCTGGCGGGCCATACCCAGCATCATATCGAGGCCATGAATTATCCTTTCGTTCTCCTCTTGGATGCTGTCGAATAGACGACGCAAATCTTCCACAGACTCTGCATCCCTGGACTGCTGCACCACCAGATCAATCACTGAAACCGGAGTCTTAAGACCATGGGCCCATCTGTTGGTAAAATCGATGTGGAACTGCGAAGCCTTGTCCCGGGCCAGTACCGCGGAGCCATGATGGCTGTAAGCTGAATTGGCGAACTCGCCAACGAGGCGCTGCTCCGCAGTCTTCCCACGGGGAAGCAGTGGCACAAGCTCCAGCGGATTGGGCGCATGGGTAATTTCCCGCATCTGGTTGTAAAAAGACCTTTGCTTCGAGTAATCCAATGCCAGTGCGAAGGCAAGCAAGACAGTATGGAGGGTAGCTATGTACAAGCATGATCCCCAAGTGAGTCCATCGCCTCCGGTTTGAAGAAGATCCAGCTGAATAACGGCGATGCATAGCGCACCAGCAAGTAAATGGGCTGTGACAAAGTGTAGCCTAGTTGCCAAATAGTCCCGAATCCTCATTGCCCATCCCTCCAAGGGCAGATCATGCGATACCCCCACCCCCGTACAGTCTCAATGGCCCCTTCGATGCCTATCTCCTCCAGCTTACGCCGTACACGTGTGACATTGACCGTAAGGGTATTGTCGTCCACGAAATCTACATCATCCCAAAGGGCCTCCAGTAACTCGTTACGGGATATCACTTGCCAAGGACGGCGCACTAGGATGTCAAGGAGTCGAAACTCCTTAGGCGTCAGACATACTGCTTTGCCACGCCATTCCATGGTGCACCTGCTTCGATCAAGATAGAGGCCATCCAATTCGTACACTTCGGCAGTAGTATCGGCTGCCCCTACTGAATACTCGCCATACGCCCGCCTAAGCACAGCCTTGACTTTAGCAATCACTACATCAAGAGAAAACGGTTTCGTTATATAGTCGTCGCCTCCGTGTTCCAAGGCGAGTACCTGATCCATATCGCCGGAGCGCGCGGAGATGAAAATCACCGGCACGCTAGACATGGTCCTGATCTGCCTGCACCAAAAGAAACCGTCCATATAAGGAAGATTGATATCGAGGAAGATTAGATCCGGGGAAACAGCTAGAAACTCAGACTTCACGTCCTGGAAATCGGAGACGCAAACCACCCTATAGCCATACTTTTCAAGATAATCAGAGAGTATCTGCGCTATCTTAACATCATCCTCAACCACCATGATCCTATACACTTTCTGTGGTCGCCTCCCGTCACATCGCATCTAACGTACTCCCAGTCTAACTTATACCCTATGTAGGCTTCTCCTGTCCGGCAATCGCCAGGACCGTGTTCCTGTTGCTCTAACCTTCGGGCGGTGGTCTCCCAGCTACCTCTCAGTAGATTGCGAAAGGTGCGGTGGAGGGGTCTACGTGGCGGAACTAGAGGACGGGAATTTGAACGCGTTATATGACGCTTACCCCCAAAAGCACAATATCATCGCCCTTGAAGATATCCGAGCCATTCCCGAAAAATACAATATCGGCAAAGGCCACTATCACTTTTGTTAGGCTGGGGAGAGCAGACATTCAGCCGTTACTATAGCGGCGATATGCCAACGAAGCAGTATTCCGAGGTGTTAAAACAGATGATGAGGTTTACAGGCGCTATAGCAGTTACAGCTGACCCTATAGACAGCATACCCGAGTTTGATATCTCGTGTTATCGGGGGAGGAAAAAGTGCTATTGGATAGCATTGCTAGGCACGTTTCAGCAACGCATTAGCACTGCGCATGGCACCCTATAATCGTCTTCGAGAGCAAGTTATCCTGTGCCAATACAGGGCCAGAGTGCATAGCGGCAATGCAACTTTCAAAACCCTCCCCTCTTTATATCCCCGGTCGTGTACCCCTAGCCTTGCTAATTTCAGTCAGACGTGAAGAGAGCTTTGCCACAGCTTCGGGATACTCATCCGCCACATCCCTTTGTTGCCCCAAATCTCCATCTAGATGATATAGCTGTGCCCGGGGTGAATTGCCCAGCTCAATGTTGACATTAGTATTTATGGCAGGACCAGGATATGAAGGGATATATACGGTATTGCCCTGCCGAAGCACCAACTTCCCTTGCGTCCCTTCTGTCACCAGTTCTCGGCGCCCTTTCTTGCTTTGCCCAAGTAGTGCATCCAACACATCAAAGCTATCTAACGCGGCATCATTGGAAAGCTCCTGACCTAGCATAGTAGCAAAGGATGCGTAAAAATCGATATGGCATAGCAAAGCATCACTTTTGCCAGGGTTAACCGTACCTGGCCAGCTTAATACATATGGCACCCTAGTCCCGCCGTCATACATGCTATATTTACCGCCCCTTAGCTGCCCCGCCGGCCTGTGATCCCCTGCCAATTCCA
Organism: Bacillota bacterium; assembly: GCA_012798955.1. Lineage (GTDB taxonomy): Bacteria > Bacillota > Limnochordia > DTU087 > DTU087 > JAAZMF01. The sequence goes on from JAAZMF010000180.1 coordinate 3,382, forward strand.
CTGCCTGGTCTACATATCCGTCATCAAGGACAGGACCATTATCACTGGAGAAAATCACTATGGTATCTTCCCCAAGGCCCAATTCCCCTAGACATTGTAGCATCTGGCCTACACACCAATCCAGTTCCAAAATAACATCACCCCTAGGCCCAAGACCGCTTTTACCGGCAAACCGGGGCCCAGGTATCCTTGGCACATGGGGTTGGTGCAGAGCGTAGTACAGGAAAAAGGGCTTATCCGCATGGTCTTTTACAAAAGAGATAGCCTTATCTAAAAACACATCGGCCATGGTCTCATCATCCCAAAGTGCCTTGGTTCCGCCCCTCATATAACCGATTCGGCTAACACCATTGATGATACTCATGTCATGACCGTGACTATACATCATCCGCAGTAATTCGGGGTTATCTCGACCGGTGGGCATGCCGGGAAATGGTCTGTCCTCATAGGTAACTTCAATGGGATCATCAGGGTCTAGCCCATCGACGTTTCGACCCTCCACGTAAACACAGGGGACTCTATCATTGGTGGCCGCCATTGTGTAGGAATAGTCAAAACCCACATCTAAAGGACAGGGGTCTATTTCCTTATTCCAGTCAAGTTCTCCACGACCTAACCCCAAATGCCACTTACCCACTACACCGGTGGTATAGCCTGCGTCCTGAAACATGCCGGGCATGGTGGGAGAACCGGGCTCTATGATCAGAGGGGCATCACCGGGTAGAATGGCTGCCTTTGTATTTCGCCAGGGATAGGTGCCTGTAAGAAGGCTATAGCGGGAGGGAGTGCAGGTCGCTGCCGCTGCATACCCTTCGGTGAATTGAAGCCCGCTTTTGGCTAGACCGTCCAGATGGGGAGTCTGGAGCCTAGTTGCACCGTAACAGCTCAGATCCCCATACCCAAGATCATCGGCATACATAATAACAACATTAGGTTTTTTTGTATATGTCACCTTTAGACACCTCGCAATTTCCTCCAGATAGCTGGGGTTAAATCAAAACCCCCTCTATGCCGTAATACTCTTGCTAGCTGCTGCACCATCTAGCTTCTGTCCTGGACTAAGGAAGCACATTTCCTGCAGCACGATAGAGCTCATACCATTCTTCCCTAGTCAAGCGAATTTGGCTGGCACTGCAACAATCCTGTAGCCGCTTCAGATTCATGGTGCCAGTGATGGG
>JAAZMF010000181.1 GCA_012798955.1 Bacillota bacterium
AAGGAACGAAAATAGTCTACATCAAACTCGAAATGCTTGGATTCCAATAGGGCCAAAGGAACAGGCTTAGCGTCCACAAAGCTAATCACCGACTCATAAATGGGAAAGCCCGGTGTTGGATAGATGGCTTCATCCCCAGGATTAAGCAACGCCAAGATAGTAAAGAAGATGATGGGCTTGGCACCGGGGGTAACTACCACATGCTGCGGGGTAACTGGGATACCCCGTGTTTTACTAATATACTCGGCAATGGCTTGCCGCAACTCCATGCGACCGGCAGATGGGCCGTAGTGAGTTTCATCTGCCTCAATAGCTGCGATACCAGCTTGTTTTACATTGGTTGGTGTAGCAAAATCTGGCTCACCAATGGCGAAACTGATGATATTTCTCCCTTGGGCCTCAAGTTTTTGCACTTCGGCCAGAACCTCAAAGGCTGTCTCTGTACCTAAATTGCCCATGCGATCTGCTATTCTCATACATCCACGCTCCCCGCGAAAACTCATTGCAAACTGCTTCCCTGATTATACAATAGACTGGGTCTGGAATAAAGTAGTGGATATCCTCCGGGCAATTCTATAGAATAAAGCCGTAGCCTATCTATGCTGAACGGAGGAATAACGTGAACAACAAAATTAGGGTGGGAATTGTTGGCTATGGTAACTTAGGGCGGGGTGTGGAAAAAGCCATTGCCCACCACTCGGATTTGGAACTCGTAGCCATCTTCAGCCGGCGCCCACCAGAACAAGTCAACGCCCAAGGCAAAGTTGTCTCTGTCGAGGAGATTTTCGCATACAAAGACCAAGTGGACGTCATGATCCTTTGTGGAGGCTCCGCCCAGGATCTCCCTGAACAAGGACCGCTATATGCCCAAGCCTTTAATACTGTAGATAGCTTTGATCTCCACAGCCATATCCCTCAATACTTTGCAGCCATGGATGCCGCTGCCCGTCAAGGAGGCAATCTGAGCGTTATATCCATAGGGTGGGATCCTGGCCTTTTCTCCTTGGCCCGACTGCTGTTCGCCTCAGTTCTACCCGACGGCAAAAGCTACACCTTTTGGGGCAAGGGTGTAAGTCAGGGCCACTCTGTGGCCATCCGCCAAGTCCCCGGAGTCAGACAAGCTGTGCAATATACTGTACCTGTACCTGAAACAGTGGAGCAAATCCGTCTTGGGGCAACCCCCACTCTCACCCCTAGAGAGCAACATCATCGCATCTGTTTTGTGGTACCCGAAGTGGGGGCAGACCTAGATACTGTAGAAAACAGTATCAAAACCATCCCCGGTTATTTCGCTGACTATGACACCACAGTCCACTTTATCACAGAAGAGCAGTTTGCCGCCGAGCATACAGGTATGCCCCATGGGGGATTCGTGATTCGCACCGGTGCAACTGACCCTATCCATAAACAACAGATGGAGTTCCGCCTAGACCTAGACAGCAACCCCGAATTCACCGCAAGCATCTTAGTGGCCTATGCTAGGGCAACTTACAGGCTACACAAAGCCGGGGACCGGGGTGCCCGCACCATCTTTGATGTCCCCATAGGTAGTCTGTCACCAGTGCCCTTGGCCGAGCTGCGTAAGGAACTTCTTTGACCAAAGGACCTACTTGGTTGTAACACTGGCCCAATCGGCCATAAATCTTTCAATCCCCGCATCGGTTAAGGGGTGCTTTGTCATTTGCACCATGACTTTGTAGGGTATGGTGGCGATATCAGCGCCGGCCTTGGCGGCATCTATGACATGGAGCGGGTTACGAATGCTAGCCGCAATGATCTCGGTATCAATGCCATGGATGGCATAGATTGCTGCAATATCCTCGACCAGTGCCATGCCGTCATGGCCTATATCATCAAGCCTGCCTAGAAAGGGGCTAACATAGGTGGCACCGGCCCTTGCACAAAGCAAGGCTTGAGTAGGCGAGAAAATCAAAGTTAAGTTAGTCTTAATGCCTTCATTGGCCATGATTTTCGTAGCTTTGAGGCCTTCAATTGTCATTGGCACCTTGATAATCACGTTAGGGTGCCAAGCAGCATACTCCCTAGCCTCTTTTACCATACCCTCCGCATCAACGCTGACTACTTCGGCACTTATGGGGCCATCAACAATATCACATATGGTATTAATTACCTCTTTAAAGTCACGACCCTCTTTGGCGATGAGTGACGGATTAGTGGTCACTCCCGAGATCACGCCCCAGCTATTGACTTCACGGATTTCATCAATGTTAGCAGTATCCAAAAACAGCTTCATAGCATCTGCCGCCAATTCCCCTTCAAGTGGAGTCAGCGGCACCTTCACCTCGCTTTTCCAAAATATGATAAGCCCTATGGGGCTAGCCCATGCTTGTCCGTTGGCAGTAAATGGATTGCACCCCAGATTATCTCTACGATACCATGATACTGCCCTTAGTGCAATATATTGGTAGAAGCCGCCCCCTAGGTTTAGTACTACTTTACCCAGGTGGGGTTGTGAAAAAGCCCATCGACTAGTGCCCTAATGGCCTGGGAGTCAGGAACACTCTCCGAATCAGTCTCATCCATGGGTAATAGCATCACTGAGAAGCTATGGCGTTTTTGGCGGAGTAACACTCCCGCGATTTGCAGGGCCTCCTCCCACCTAAGATCGGTCTCTACTAGCTCATCAGCTAGCTTTGCTAGCTTCGGTAACTGGCTCAAAGTAGCTGTATGAAAAAGCTGGTTCCCTAAAGCACCAAGGAACTCTTGCTGACGTTCCAATCGATCCCGCTCAGAATTGGCACCTGGCAGATAGCGTACAAATTTTAGGGCTTCTGCTCCGTCTAGTCTATGTGTACCGGTCTCTAGTTCAAAGACCAACTCCCCATCATCATAGTACCTAATGGGCTCAGCAACAAATAGCTCCACACCACCGATAGTATCTACTAGGCGAGTGAATCCTCCGTAGTCTATGAGCACATAATGATGTACTGGAATATTGAGCAGTTCTTCCAAAGCTTTTTGGGTAGCAGGAACTCCACCGGCTGCGAATACATCTTTGAGCTGCCCGACATTGCCTTCAGGCAATATGGCCAGGAGATTAGCCGGCAATGAGACAAAATGCATAGATTTATCTATAGGATTTATCGTGCCTATAGCTAGCGCATCTGCTCCATAGCCAAATTGACTAAAGGCTGCTGGGTAGCTATCTAGCCCTTCTTTGGCCTCTACCTGTTCCCAGAAGGGTGTGTCCACCCCGATAAACACAATATTGATGCTTTCATCACCTAGAATCCGCATCTCTGTCCAGTATCGATAAGCCAAGCCGCTGGCCATAAGTAGAACTAATACTATGGCTAAGAATATGACTCTGCGGGCTCTAGCCCGTCCTTCTTTTTTTGTTGTTTGCTCCTCGGGCTGATGCGGTTCTTGGGCCAGATTCATTGGTAGCCCCCCTCTTCCCAGCCTAAATTGCCCACCTATGCCACCGGATCCCCCAATCTGAGCTGCGGGGCGGCGTTTAAGCTCCAGGGAGAGCGCTCACCCCTAATAAACCGATAGTGTCCCGCACATGCAATCATCGCCGCATTATCAGTGCAAAGTACTTTCGACGGATAGTAGACTTTCATGCCAAGGCAACCAGCCGTCTTGGTCAATTCGTTGCGCAACGCTTCATTGGCACCCACTCCACCGGAAAGCAGGATGGTCTTTACACCATAGGCCTTAGCTGCTGCCACAGTCTTTTGGGCTAACACGTCCACAATGGCTGCCTGTAGACTCGCTGCAATATCAGGGGTGTTTAGCTCATCTCCCCTTTGCCTTATGGTATGCACATAGTTGATCGCCGCGGTCTTTAAGCCTGAAAAAGAGAAATCATAAGTATCGGCCTGCATCAAACCTCGGGGAAAATCTATGGCCTCAGGGTTGCCACCAGTAGCTAGCCGGGCAATCTCAGGACCTCCTGGATAATCTAGCCCTAACACCCGGGCTATTTTGTCGAAGGCTTCACCGGCGGCATCATCCCTTGTCCTACCCAAAATCTCATAGTCCCCATAGGTGTCAATGTAAAGTAGATCTGTATGACCACCAGAAACTGTCAGACAAACTAAAGGAGGCTCCACAGTTGGATGCTCCAAGACATTGGCATAGATATGCCCCTCAATGTGGTTGACGCCCACTAACGGGCAATCTAAAGCCAAAGCCATGGCCTTTGCCGTACTTAACCCCACCAGAAGGGCGCCTACCAAACCAGGTCCGTAAGTGACAGCAATGGCATCTAGAGCCTCTAGTTCTACATCTGCCTCCTGTAGTGCTAGATCGACTACCGGCATAATCAATTCGATATGCTTACGGGAGGCGATTTCCGGCACAACGCCACCATAAAGCCGGTGCAAATCCACCTGTGAGGCAATCACATTAGATAAGATCTTGCGGCCACCTTGCACAACGGATGCGGCTGTTTCATCACAGCTAGTCTCAATCCCAAGTATCAAGGCATCCTGGCCTAGGGTATTTGAAATCCCCTGCCGTCTAGCCAATGTGCCACCTCCATTTCCCAAGAAAATTCTTCAACTCTATAGCAACTCTTTCCACATAATAATAGCATCTTCGTTATTGTCCCGATAGTAACTTGGTCTAATGCCAGCATCCAAAAAACCCATCTTTCGATACAATCCATGGGCCACCGTATTGGAGACCCGCACTTCTAATGTAACTCGGTGCATATCCCGTGCCCGCCCTATTTCCTCGGCAGCCTCCAGCAATTGGCGGCCAATACCCCTTCCTCGATAGGAGGGATGGACAGCGATGGTAGTGATATGGCCCTCATCAAGGACTAGCCACATACCGATATAGCCCACTAGCTTCCGCTCCCTAGTCCTAGCTACAAAATAGTAGGCGCGATCGTTTTCTAAAAGCTCCGTAAGATAGGCATAGCGGGACCAGGGGGTGGGAAATGATACTCTCTCTATACTAAGGACTCCATCTAGATCCCGTACCCGCATGGGTTCAATCTGAACAGCCAGATATCCCTGGTTGGTTACTTCGGTACTCAAAGTCCTTACGCTCTCCCTTCAGCCAACGGGTGGCCCAATGGAATTTAGCTGGGTCGACGACTTCTAGCCTGGAGTCTTCGCTGAGCTTCGGGTAATCGCAGATACATAGGCGCTAGAGTCAAGGGATCGTGCCCATCACCAGCAAGCAGGCGCTCCCTACCCAGAAGTGATATACTAGATGCCCGCAAGTACATGCTATTGCTAGTAGGGGTCACTAGACGCTCTCCTGCTAGCTCGCTAATTACGTCTTTGTAGGCCCTAGCCCCATCCCCTGTAAAACAGATGGGACCATGGGCTATCTCAAGCACTTCTTCCACAAACGCTTCCACCGGCCCAGCCTTTGGGGAAATGGCTGCCTCAGGCAAATCTTCAATCTCATACAGACAACCATAGACCTCATCATGGCG
>JAAZMF010000182.1 GCA_012798955.1 Bacillota bacterium
GTGGGAAATACCCTTTTCATCTGCTCCTGAAGGAATGCTTTCACCATATGGGGAAGATAACAGAGTTGCCCCCTTAGGCAATGGATTAGCAGTTCAATAGATGGAGAGGGAAGGAAAATGGGCTACGATTTTGACGCACTAGTTGAACGACGGGGCACTAACTGCGTAAAGTGGGACAGCTTAGAAAAACGCTATGGGGAAAAGGACCTTTTGCCCTTTTGGGTAGCGGATATGGATTTCCCTGTGGCCGATCCAATTCAAAAGGCGATTCGTGATCGAATTCAGCACAATGTCTATGGATATACGGAGGTTGCCCCTTCAGTATATGAGGCGATTGAGGCCTGGACCCAAGGGCGATACGGTTGGTCCATAGAGCCGGAGTGGGTGAGTTTTACCACTGGGGTAGTCAATGCCTTGAATTTATTGGTTACTTCCTATACTAACCCTGGTGATAAGATCATTGTGCAGCCTCCGGTCTATGCTCCATTTTTTAACTCTATTTTGAACAACGGGCGACAAGTGGTATATAACCCCCTCGTGGCAACTAGTGAAGGTTACAAAATGGATTTGGATGACCTTGAACGGAAAATCGATGGCCGCACGGGGATGTTGATTCTCTGCAATCCCCATAACCCGGTGGGCCGAGTTTGGACAAAATCTGAGCTCGAGGAGCTGGCCGAGATCTGCCTACGCCATGGAGTGTTGGTTGTCTCCGACGAAATCCATGCCGACTTTGTGTATTCGGGCCACAAACATGTCCCCATGGCATCACTATCACCGGAGGTTGCTGAAAATACCATTACCTGTATGGCTCCCAGCAAGACCTTTAATTTGGCGGGGCTAGCTACCTCTTTTGTCGTGATTAGCAATCAGCGCCGCAGACAGACGTTTCTTAATACCTTGCAGAATGTCGGGGTGAGTACCACTTTTATGGGTATTATCGCCTTAGAGGCTGCTTATCGTCATGGCGCGGCTTGGCTCGATGAGCTATTAGGTTACCTGGAGGGGAATCGGGATTTTCTCGTTGACTTTCTAGAAGAGCGTTTACCCATGATCAAGATGACCAGACCTGAAGGTACTTACCTGACATGGCTAGATTGCCGAGGGCTGGGCATGGAGTGTCAGAATCTCCAGGACTTCTTCATCCATAAAGCTAAGGTGGTAGTCAATGATGGGCAGTGGTTTGGCCCAAATGGTGGCGGGTTTGTCAGGTTTAATATCGGTTGCCCCCGGCCCCTATTACTGCGGGGTCTCACTCGCATTGAAAAGGCAGTTCTTAGTCAGCTAGATCGGGAAGTGATTCTCGCCCAGGATTTACAATAGGCGACTAAAGGATATGAAGTAATGTGCACTAGGAGATTGTCGCATGTGTTAGAGAACCGGGGATTCCCTTGGGGATAGCTTGACTTAATGGAGTTTTGTGATATCCTTATAATGTGGTTTGTCTCAGCGAGAAATACACATAGTCATCTCCGAATTCCGCTAGGAAACGGGGGACCCCAATGATAGGGGTGAATCCTGCATATTTGTAGTGTCAGGTAGGGCAACTTGGGTGCCCGAACCCGTCAGCTAACCTCGTAGGAGTGGTCCAAGCGTTAGGTTTTCTCCAGCTGGACTTTGCCTACGATTTTTTGTTGGCAAAATCTGGGTGGAACACTGCTTGATACCACTATTTTAAATGCGGGGTGATGAGTTGAGTTCCTGGTGGGCGCGTTACCGTGGAGATGTGGTCGGTGGTCTGACTGCTGCGGTGGTCGCTTTACCCTTGGCTTTAGCCTTTGGTATAGCGAGCGGTGCCGGGGCAGTGGCTGGTCTGTATGCATCGGTCTTTGGAGGATTGGCTGCGGCAGTATTCGGTGGTTGTGGTGTGCAGATTACTGGACCTACCGGAGCCATGACGGCTGTACTAGTTAGTGTGGTGGCTAAGCACGGGGTCAGTGGGATGTTTTTGGCTGGTGCTTTGGCAGGTTTGATGCAAATAGCACTAGGTGTTCTGCGGTTGGGTAAGTTTGTCAAATATTTGCCTCAACCGGTGATTGCTGGTTTTACTAATGGTGTATCTATCTTGTTTTTCATGACGGCGATTGGGGATGCCCTGCAGGCACCTCTGATTACCGTGATTACAGTGTTAGTGATTATCCTCGCTTTGCGGTTCTGCAAAGGCATGCCTGAATCTCTTTTTGGATTGGCAGCCGGTTTGATTGTGAACGAGCTGTTCATCCATTCTCCCCACATAGTCGGGGATATCCCTTTTACCATACCAAAATTGACAGTGGGACTAATGCCCTTTGGGGACATTAGTCATTTGATCGCGCCTGCCTTCACTATTTTCCTTTTGGGAAGCATATCTGCCCTATTGTCTGCTGAAGTCACTGATGGCATGATAGGTCGCCAAAGTGATAGTAATCGGGAGCTCATCGGGCAAGGCCTTGGCAACGTTGTGTCTTCGATACTAGGTGGGGTGCCCGTTTCAGGGGCAGTGGCCCGCTCCGGCGTCAATGTTCACAGTGGAGGGCGCACCCGGGTTTCTAGCATTTTGCATGCAATTTTCCTCTTCCTGATTATTGTCTTCTTGGGCCCTGTTGCCAAACGCATTCCCTTGGCGACCCTAGCCGGGATCTTAATGGTGGCTTCAGTACGTACAGCTGATTGGAAGAGTCTGAAACTCATGCCCCGAGCCCGTTGGATATATGGTGGGATTATGACCATCACTACAGTTCTCACGGTTGTGAAAGACTTGAGCGTAGCAGTCATGGTTGGAGTCTTACTCGCGGCTATAGCAGTAGTTGTGGAGTTAGCTGCATCTCCCCAAGGGCGAGATGTGTCAGTTGGTCGAGGGGAATCCAAGACAGGTGAGGATGTCGTGGGTGCTTGGCAGGCTGACCACGGACTTTCATCTGGTCTGCAGTATCCTGAAGCAGTGCAGGTTATGGCCTTTGATGGGCCGATGTTCTTTGTTGGAGCGGAGAAACTCCGTAGTCAAGTGAAGGAGATGGCCAACAAGTCCATTCTGGTATTGGATCTCTCCAATGTGCCAGTAATAGATGAAACAGGTGCCCTCGCCCTAAAAAACTTGGCAAAGCGTATGCAAAGGGAGGGCAAGAGTATGTATATTGCTGGACTTCGGCAGAAACCTTTGCGTATGTTGACGAGGATGGGAGTTGTGGAGGACCTAGGGCGAAACAAGGTATCACGGGGCTTAAAGGGTGCTCTGCGCCGGGCTTATGCCGAGGCGACCGAGGTGGGTATTTAGGCTCTAGCCTAATCCTTATGTCTTACTTTCATAAGAGGCAGAGAAGTCAACTACCCACGGCGATAGTCAGGGCTCCCTCGGCCATTTTTCGTGGATATTAGGAGATGGGAAATCATGCGACGACAACGGTTGATCTTGGTGATTTTGCTACTCGGCTTCTGGTTAGTTGTGTCGGAAACGGTGGATTTTCAGCATGCCGTAGTGGGAGTGATTTTGGCAGGGCTTACTGCTTGGTTCTGGCAGGACTTGGTTGATCGGATGCCTACATGGCCCAGCTGGCAGGAAGTGCTACTCATAGGCCATTTGCTCATCACTTTAGTTAAATATATCTTTGAATCTAATCTGGCTGTGGCCAAGACACTCTTGCTTGATAGCCCGCCGGTGGGCCCGGTCTTTGTGGTGATCAGGCCGCCAATTGAAAGCAACTGGGGTAGGGTGTTGCTGTCCAACTGTATCACTATTACGCCGGGGACGGTAGTGATTGATATCGATCCAAAGACGGGTCAGTTTATCGTCCACGCATTGACCGCTGAGGCGGCGGCAGGCTTATTTGATTGGCAGATAATCCATGAGATCAGTAATCTAGAATCATGGAAACAAAGGAGGGCACACCATGGTATGGCTTTTAGTCGGTCTCATGATTCTGATACTCTTTGTGCTGTTGCGGGCGATTTTGGGCCCCACGGTGATTGATCGCCTGTTATCTATTAATGCCATTACTAGTAAGGTCTGTGTGATCATTTTGTTGATGGCTTATATTCAGGGGAACTACAACTATGTGGATGTGGCTTTGGTATTTATCTTGTGTGGGTTTGTTGCGAACCTTTGGATCTTGCGGGTCCTCACTCCAGGGGACTGGGAGCTACGTCTGCCAGGCCTAGGTGGGTTTGAAGGGACTGGAGAGGATGTGGCTTCCCATGATTAGGTTGATTACTGGCTTGTGTTTTTTTGGGTCCTTCGTTGCCTTTGCTCTAGGCACTTTGGGGTTGTTTCGTTTTCCTGACCCATACACCAGGATGCATGGTTTGGGTATGGGTGATACTTTGGGGGTTGGTTTGGCAGGGCTTGGGTTTTTCATATTGAGTCCAACTGCTGCATTGCGCATAAAGTTGGTTGTGATCCTGTTTATCTTCTGGGTGATAAACCCAACTATGAGCCATCTCGTGGCGAAAGCAGGTCTTATCCACGGAGTATACCCTGTGGAGGGTACACGGGTGATAAAGGGGTGATCCTATGGGCCTAACTAGTGCTGACTATGGGACTATGGCCATGCTTCTTATGTTGATCATAGCATCTTTGGCTATGTACTTTATTAGGGATTTGCTTCATGCCGTAATCGTCTATGGGGCCTATACCTTGGTAATGGCCCTGATCTGGCTACAGATGAACACTCCTGACTTAGCCATTACTGAGGCCGCGGCGGGTATTGGCATGACGGTGTTAATGATGGTGGTTATCTCCCGAACAAGTCGCAAGGAGGAGTAGGGAAGACGTGAAAAGAAAATTAAGGATTTCATTAGTAATAATCTTGGCCCTATTGACCGGCTACGCCATTATGGTTACCGTGGCGGAGCTGCCTCCTTATGGAACAGCCAATAACCTTACGTACAATCAAGTGACTGAGCGCTATATTGGTGATGCGCTAGAGGATACGGGAGTCCCCAACATGATTACAGCTATAGTGCTCGATTACCGGGCTTATGACACCATGTTTGAGACTACTGTGCTCTTTACCGCGGTCATAGCAGTATTGATCACCTTGAAAACCGGGGAAGGGAAGGGTGGTCATAAATGAAGGATTTTGTCCTCAAGCGGATAGTGGCGTTGCTACTGCCCTTTATTCAAATGTTTGGCATGTACGTCATTTTGCATGGCCATGTCTCCCCTGGAGGTGCCTTTGCTGGGGGTATTGTATTGGGGCTAGGCCTCATCGGCTTTGCTACTGTGTATGGTCTCGACAAAGGTAAGGCAAAGATGCCAGAGCGGGTTACTATCATTACTGAGAGCTATGGTACATTGTGGTATGGCCTTATGGGAATGGTGGGCATCTTCAAGGGTGCTCCCTTTCTAGCCAATAAGCTAGCTGGCGTCAATGTAGGGGCACCAGGGGCACTAAACTCTGGAGGCCTAATCGGTCTGATTGGCTTTGGAGTGGGCATTAGGGTGGCTAGTACCATGGTGACTTTGTTCTTTACGATGATGGAGGAAGAAGCGTGAAAATA
>JAAZMF010000183.1 GCA_012798955.1 Bacillota bacterium
AAACATGGAGGCAAAGGGGGGCGAAGCATGTTTTGGCTGCTAGCAGGTCTCATGATCTTGATTCTGTTAGTACTTTTGCGGGCGATTATAGGGCCGACAGTCATTGATCGCCTCATTTCCATCAATGCCATCACCAGTAAGGTAAGTGTGATCATTTTGCTGATGGCTTTTGCCCGAGGTGACTATGGGTTTATTGATGTAGCCTTCGTGTTTATGCTTTGTGGATTTGTGGGAGGGCTCTGGATACTACGGGTGCTCACACCGGGTGATTGGCAGCTTAGGTTACCAGGGCTAGGTGGTTTTGAGGGTGATGGAGAGGAAGTGGTTTCCCATGATTAGATGGATAGCAAATATCTGTTTTGTAGGATCCTTCTTGGCCTTTGGGCTAAGTACCCTTGGGCTGTTTAGATTTCCTGATCCATATACTCGCATGCATGGGGTGGGCATGGGTGACACCCTAGGTGTGGGGCTGGCGGGGCTAGGACTCTTTTTGCTCAGCCCTAGCTGGGCCTTGCGGATTAAGCTGGTGGTTATCCTATTCTTGTTTTGGGTAATCAACCCTACTATGACACATTTGGTGGCCAAAGCTGGTCTGATTCATGGGATACAACCTTTAGAAGGTACTAGATTAATCAAGGGGTGAGCATATGTATTTTACGGCTACTGATTACTGGATCATGGTGCTTTTGCTCATCCTGATGGCGGCATCTTTAGCCATGTATTTTATCAAGGATCTAATACATGCGGTGATCGTATATGGCGCCTATAGCTTGACTATGGCTCTAATATGGCTACAGATGAATACCCCCGACCTGGCTATTACGGAAGCTGCCGCCGGGATTTGCATGACTGTCTTGATGATGGTGGTTATTTTTCGCACGAGCCGAAGGGAGGAATAGAGGTGAGAGCAAGGAATCTGCTTATCCTATTTATGGCTCTATTGGTTGCCTATGTAGTTCTCATCGGGGTAGCAGAGCTGCCTCCCTATGGAATGCCGGACAATCCCGTTCATAACCAAGTATCGGAACGCTATGTAGCTGACGCTTTGGAGGACACCGGGGTTTTGAACATGGTGACAGCTATTGTACTGGATTATCGGGCATATGATACCATGTTTGAGACCATTGTGTTGTTCACCGCGGCCCTTGCGGTGGTTATTACCTTGAAAACGGCGGAAAGGAAGGGTGGTGGCAAATGAGAGACTTTATTCTAAAACGGGTGGCTGCCCTAATTCTACCTTTCATCTGCATGTATGGACTGTATGTGATTTTCCATGGCCATGTGTCCCCGGGGGGGTCCTTTGCCGGAGGCATCATAGTGGGACTGAGTTTTATAGCCTTTGCCACCATTTATGGCCTAGAAAAAGGTCGTGGCAAGCTGCCAGAAACAGTTCTTACCTGGACAGAAAGCTATGGCACCCTCTGGTACGGAATCATGGGGATGGTGGGTATCGTCAAAGGGGCTCCTTTCTTGGCCAATAAGCTGGCAGGAGTTGATTTGGGGGTACCGGGAGCGCTTTCTTCTGGGGGACTCATTTCCCTCATCGGCCTTGGTGTTGGCATCAGGGTAGCTAGTACGATGGTGACTTTGTTCTTTACCATGATGGAGGAAGAATCGTGAGAATACTGCTAGAAAAACTGATGATCAACTATCCATATTTTGCCGCCGTAATTCTATTTACCATCGGTGCTCTCACCGTGCTCACTCGCTCTAATCTATTTAAGAAATTGATCGGGATTAATATCATGGAGAGTGCTATCTTCCTTATGTTTATTGCCGGGGGCAATATTCGGGGTGGGGCTGTGCCAATACTTGACGAGACCAATCCTAAGCCTTTGTATATCAATCCACTGCCATCGGCTCTAATGCTAACTGGTATAGTCGTTAGTGTGAGTGTTACTGCTTTCGCCCTAGCGCTAATTGTTCGATTGTATCAATCATATGGTACTACTGATGCTCGGCGAATAGCGGAGATGAGAAATGAGGTGACAGAATAATGACAGCAATAATTACAGCCAACTTGCCAGTATTTGTTGTCATTGCCCCACTATTTGTCGCCTTTGTCTTACCAACTCTTGCTCGCCGAATCCGGTTGGTGGAAAGCCTAGTCATCTTTGTTGAGGTTCTAGGGCTTGTGGGGGCAGGGTATCTAGCTTCAATTGTTCTGATGCAAAAAGGTATTCCCCTTATCTATAGCCTGGGTGGCTGGTCAGCTCCATGGGGTATAGAGCTAGAGGTAGGTAGTCTAGGAACCTTTTTCTTATTGGTGGTAGCTGCTGTTAGTCTACCGGTGGCACTGTTTGCCAAGGGTAATCTCACCGACGAGGTGGGTGGTGAAGAGCGGGTCACCCGGTTTTATGTGCTTTATCTGCTACTAAATGGCGCTCTAGCTGGCATGGCGGTAACTAACGACCTTTTTAATGTCTTTGTTTTGGTGGAAGTGGCTACCTTAAGCTGTTGTGGCTTGGTGAGTGCCCGCAATCATCCCAGGGCTGCTGAGGCTGCCTTCACCTATTTGATACTGGCAACGTTAGGGTCAGCCCTTGTGCTTGGTGGGATCGGGTTTTTGTATATTATCACAGGGCATCTGAATATGGGATTTGCCTCCCAGGAGCTAAGTCGGATCTGGTCGGATTATCCTCATGTGGTATGGATGGCGGCTAGCTTTATGTTAGTTGGTTTCGGGGTATAGTCAGCTCTCTTCCCATTACATGTCTGGCTGCCTGATGCCCATTCCACGGCGCCATCTCCGGCCAGCGCGATTTTATCAGGGCTTGCTGTGAAAGGCTATCTCATTTGCTTTTTGAAAGTACTGTACAAAGTATTTGGTCATACTCTGATGCAGGAATTTATGATGCACCGGATATTAGTGTTGTTGGGCATGATCGCGATTATAGCGGGTTCTATATTTGCTCTGGCACAAGATGAATTGAAGCGAAGGCTTGCTTTTTCTACTGTCGCCCAGGTGGGCTATATCTTCTTAGGGTTGGGTCTGGTGAACACAAAGGGTTTAACTGGTACGCTTTTTTACCTGGCAAGTCACGCGGTGATTAAATCGGGCTTGTTTTTGGCGGCAGGAGCCATCATTGCTGCCACAGGCAAACACCGCATCAGTGAACTGGCTGGTATCGGTCGGAAAATGCCAATAACCATGGCAGTTTTTACTGTTGGCAGCTTAGGTCTTGTGGGTATACCACTGTTTTCAGGTTTTATCGGTAAATGGTATTTGCTTTTGGGAAGTTTGGAAGCCGGACATATACTGGCGGCTGCGGTAATCATTGTGGGAAGCGTACTTTGCGCTGCTTACCTTTTCCCCATTATTCGGATTGCCTACTTTGAACCGGTACCTGAGGAAGATTGGCGAGATCCTGGTATGCCTCAAAAGATTGCACTGATTTTGCTGGCAGCGGGAGTAGTGATTCTAGGTGTTGTACCAGGGCCTTTCCTGGAGCTGGCAAGTCGGGCTGCCATGGAACTATTGGTAATCCAGTAGGGGTGGGAGAGGGGATTTGACCTATGCATGATCTCATT
>JAAZMF010000026.1 GCA_012798955.1 Bacillota bacterium
CCCAGTGCTAGAGCGATTACAATGGGAAGGACAAGGCCTGCCAAGGAAACTCCAAACCTCTTCATCCCCTCATCCCTCCTGTCATCAAAAGACCAATCTCCTCTTCAGATGTGAGATCCCTCTGTCTTTCTCCAGATACTTGCCCTTCATATAGAACCAGGATCCGGTCACTAAGGGCAAGTACTTCAGACAAATCCCCGGACACCAAGAGTACTGCACACCCACGACTTGCCCAATTGAGTAACTGCTTTCTGATAGACTCTACCGATCCAATATCTACACCTTGGGTTGGATCCTCAGCTATGAGAAACAGCGGCTCTGTGGAAAGCTCTCTACCCACTACCAACTTCTGCAAATTCCCCCCTGATAAGGTGAGTGCCGGGGCATCTAGCTTAGGAACCCTCACTCCAAAATCATCTATGATCTCCTCTGCCAAGACCCGTGCTTCTCCCATACGTAGCCAACCCCGTCGACTTAGTCCCGCGGTTCGGTAGTGACAGGCCATGGCATTGTGTAGGGCACTGAGGGTGGGGGCACTACCCCGACCTCTCCTATCCTGTGGGATATAGGCAAGACCAAGCTCTCGTCTTTCCCGGGGACCAAGTGGCGTCAGGTCCTTACCCATCAGTTGTATCTGCCCTTCATCTATTTTTCTAAGCCCTGCAATAGCCTGAACCAGTTCCGCTTGTCCATTGCCTGAAATGGCGGCTATGCCCAAGATCTCTCCAGCCCTTATCTGGAAGTCCATGGGCCCTATGACTCTCCCGCCTATCTCTTTAGGCCTTGGCTTAAGAAGGAGTTTGTCAACACTCAAGACGACTTTCTTTTCCCCTGCAACTGTGCTTACTTCCTTGGAAGGTAGGTGGATTTCCCTACCCACCATCATTCTGGCAAGTCTGCTTTCATCGGTTTCATCTGCATTGACGATGCCGGTTACTCGACCATCTCGAAGCACTGTGATCCGATCTGCCAGCGCCATAATTTCATCCAATTTATGGGAAATAACTATAATAGTGCGCCCCCTAGATGCTAGTTCTTTCATGGCGAGAAACAGCGCATCGGATTCCTGGGGCGTCAGGACGGAGGTGGGCTCATCGAAGATCATAATCCGTGCCTTGCGCAACAAGCATTTCACTATCTCAACCTGCTGTTGCATGGCCACTGGCAAAGCACCAACTATAGCATCAACTTCCAGGGAAAATCCGTATTCGGCACAAAGCTCTCGAATCTGCTCCCGAGCTTCGTCACGCCGGAGAATTCCCAAAGGCCCCGCAGGCTCCATGCCCAGGATCAGGTTATCTAGTACAGTAAGAGACGGAACCAACATGAAATGCTGATGGACAATGCCTATGCCAGCACCTATAGCTTCCCGGGCAGAATGAAACTGCGTTCTCTCTCCAAAAATGTAGATCTCGCCGGAATCTGGCTGGAGAACACCGGCCAAAATGTGCATCAGCGTAGATTTGCCAGCCCCATTCTCCCCAATCAATGCATGAATCTCGCCTTGGTCCACAGTAAAATCGATGTGGTCATTGGCCACCACTCCAGGGAACCGCTTAACTATTTTGTTCATCGCTACCGCATTGACACTGTCTTGCGAGGCATTAACTAGAGCTGTCATCGCCTTTCCTCCAAAAATGCTTCCACCTGTTTTCGATCTGGAAGTGAGCGCCATGCGCCCTTACCTGTCACTGTTAAAGCCGCTACGGCAGAGGCAAATCTCGCCGTTTGAATCTGATCCGTGCCCTCGAGGAAGCCGGCGATCCATCCGGCATTAAAGGAATCTCCGGCCCCGCTGGTATCTGACACCTCTACGGTGAAAGCTCGGTGGGTGAAACCTTCCCCATGGGAATAGACATAACAACCCTTCGCACCTTGCTTGATGACCCAGCGTTCCACGCTAGGGATTCTCTCCCTAAGGAGGGCCCCTACTTGCTCTACGCCATGCCCACTGTCTGCAGGGCATTCAGTCAGAATCCTAGCCTCTCCCTCATTGAGCAATACTTCGTGGGACAGCTCCATAAGCCGGTTCATCCGCCCCCTGATTGGCCCGGGAAGCTCATCTCCCGGTATTCTCAAATTGGGATCACAAAAGACCCGGATCCCCTGTGCCACTGCAATCCGGGCAGCAGCAACCCCTGCCTGGGTAAGCTGTTCGTCCAGGGCTAAGATACCATCGATAAACAGAGCCTTGACACCCTTAAGCATTTGTGGCCCGATATCGGCCGGACCTAATGTCGAATCGGCGGAGCCTTCCCGAAATGAAAAACTCCTCATCTCACCGGCGCCCCCATGATCATAAAGTACCAAGACTACACCTGTAGGGCTATTTGATAGCATCTCTCCTGGCACCATCACACCATCGCCGACCAGAGCGTCATACATAAACTTGCCCAAGGGGTCTTTGCCCATCTTGCCCAGCAAAATACTGGGATGTCCTAGCCTTGAGACCCCGGCAACTAGGTTTATCACTGGACCTCCTGGTGCGACGTCTAAGGCAAGGCCAGGGCTGTGGCCTCCCCTTTTGGGGAATTCCTCCAAATACCCCACCATATCAACGATGGGGACACCAATTGCGGCTACTACAGGAGTTTCGCCATTAGGCAATCCCATCACTACTCCTTTTTGGCGGCCCTATCTGTGAGGCCACGGGCAAAATCTCTAAGTGAAACATCGTTTACCTGTTCAAACTGACAGACCAAATCTTCCGGGAAAGAGGAGGCACCTTTGAAGGCACCACAGATTCCCCCTACAATAGAGGATATGGAGTCCGCATCCCCTCCGGCATTGGTGGCAAGCATGATAGCGGTATAGGGATCACCCTTTGCCATCTTGAAGATGCCAACTGCTAAGGGTATCGTCTCGATCATAAGGACACCTGTTCCAATGGATCGTGCTAGTACATCTCGCCTTTGGGCAAGTGTGCCTTCTGTCTTTTCCGCAAGTTCTATGGCCCACTTCATCCGCTCCACTAATGAGGGGTTCACCTGGGAGGAGATCACCTCCCAAGGAATCCGTCCCTTGGTGGAAATCCTGATAGCTTCCCGTGCTTGCTCCTCTCCCTCCTTTGCACCCCAAAGCATAGCTTCGATGATGGAATCTAGGTCTGCATCGGCCCCGAGAGCCTCACTAACGCCGGCAGCAACAGCAGAGGCGCCTGCCACAGCTACATCTGTCAGATGCGTTGGTATACAGGTTTTAAGTACATCCTTTATTACATCCTGGGGCCGACCCGGGTGTATACATCCTATGGGTGCAATTCTCATGGCGGCTCCGTTGGTATTGCCCCTCAGACCTGTCCCGTGGGGGTCATGTCCGGCCCTCAGGCGTTTGAGGGCATAGTTAGTACTTGGTCCCATCTTATCGAGATCATCTGCTGTTATCTCTTCTGCCCACTGCAAGATGGCATCAGCAACATCATGTACGCCGAAATCTGGCTTCTCTATGACCATCTTCGCGATGGATAGGGTCTGCTCGGTATCATCAGTCATATTGCCCGCCGGTAGATGGGCTAGAGGGTGCCAAGGAGGGGCAGGTTCAAATGCCCGCACCTCTCCAAAATGCTCTCTGACTTGAGTAAGTGATAGAAATTCTGTTGGCATGCCCATGGCGTCTCCAATACCCACGCCCATAAGGCAACCATAAATCTTCTCATATAGCAGATTTTTCTCCTTCAAGTGACTACTCCTTTCAAAATGGAAGAGATGAGAACCGAGCTTTTCGGCTCTCATCTCAATAAGGTACGTTATCGCGTTTCGGTGATCTTGGGTACCGTGATCTCTTCTGCCTCGATCCGCTTTCTTGCCTCTTCGATTTGCTCAAGTACAGCCGGGTTATCTTCGTAAAATGAAAGCTCTTCAGGAATAGCGATTAATCTAGCACCTTCCTTAATCCCGTAGATCATGAGTCCAGATCTGAACTCATCTTGTACCACCATCCTGATAGTCTCATATACTGCTCCCCGTGCATCTTTGAGGGCAGATATTAGGACATGACCAGGAGCTACGTCGGATTGATCAAGGTCAACTCCCACACCCCATATGCCGCGCTCAGCTGCTGCCTTTAAAACACCAACGCCTGTAAAATCTGCTGCATGCATCAGGACATCTACGTCCTTGTCTATCATGGTAAGACCCATCTCTCTCCCTTTAACCGGATCATCAAATACTCCCGAGAAGGATGTATAGATGGTGATGTCAGGGTCTACTGATTTGAGCCCAGCCTCAAAGCCTGCCAGAAACTGGATGATAATGGGGTGATCAAGGCCACCGATAAACCCGGTCTTCTTGGTCTTGGTGGCATGGGCTGCTGCTATTCCCGCAAGATAGCAGCCTTCTTGGGGTTCCATGGCTACAGATAGCATGTTATCTGTATCGCCGGTAATCTGGGAGTCGATAAGTACAAATTTGGTTTCCGGATAGTAGGGGGTGACCATCTTCATTGGTTCACCGAAGTAGTCGTGAAGGGCTATGACCACATCATATCCCAAATCTGCCATGGCCTGAATTTGTGATTCATACTCTGTCTTGTCCCTAGCTTCCACTAGCTTTATCTCCAAATTGAAGTCCCGAGCCGCATCCTCTAGTCCCTCAAAAGCTAGAGAATCAAAAGGTGCTCCCTTGCCATAGGGCGATATCATCACAACACGCCCTACCTTTTTTGCCAGTCCAGGAGTTGCCAGGGTCAATACCAAAACCGCTACCGCCAACAGACCAAAGAAACGCTTTCTCATGTTCATCTTTCTTCTCCTTTCCCTAATTGAAGTGCCTACGAGACCTTATCTTCGAGACCTTACCTTGGATCAAACTGAACATAGTAGTGATACCGATCAGACCTGCATAGCTGGTCTGTGTACCCGCAAGGTCTATCATCCATAGTATAGAAACTACGCAGGTTCCTAAGGAGAGGGAAACCTTCAGGGACGCCTAAGTGATGTGCTTCAGGGAAACGTGCAGCAACCGCCGTAATAGTCATATCTCCTTTGGCCGGGTGAACACCACCTTTCGTTTTCATGAGTGAGAAAAGGGAGCCCTTGAAGTCATCATCGGGGGTCAACCCTATCCAGGGTGGAAGGTATTCTTTGGTGTAGAAAACTGGCTCATCATCGATATATCTGACCCGAACTAGTAGAAGGACTTGGCTGGGGCGACGCACATCTAGGGCTTGGCGCACAGAGGGTGATGGTTCTATCCATCTGCACTCTACAACGTCAGATCTGACCCTTCTGCCCCTGGCATCCATCTCTTCGGTTAAGCCCACCAGATGTGGTGGCCGATCCTCAACAGGAGGCTTGACAAGTATAGAACCTATGCCTCTGTGACGAGTAATAATCCCCTCGTCCACTAGTTCATTTAGAGCTTGGCGAACTGTGGTTCTACTTACGTCATATTCCTGGACAAGCTCAGCCTCTGTTGGGATACGGTCTCCTACCTTATACCTCTCGCGACTAAGCTTATTGATCAAGGCCTCCTTTAGCTGATAGTAAAGGGGAATGGGGCTCTGGGGCTCGAGCCCCGATCTATTACTGCTTACTGCAAGTTTGCGTTCCATTGGTTCTTCCACATCCTCGCCCCTTCCTCACAAAGCTTCTGTGCCCACTGGTGAAACAGCTTTTGTTTGTATCATTGTCGTGACAATGTAACTATTTCTGCGTAAAGGCAAGAAACCCTCTTGCTCTTTCGAATCAAAATGGAAAAATAAAAAGAGGGCGTATTACGCCCCCAAGGTGATTATCGTTGGCTAAGCCTATGCATTGCCCCTTTCTCTAGTCGGCAGTGGCTATGGGGCGCTGAGAATTGTGAAATACTACCCAAAGAAGAACCTAGGCAGGAAAAGCACTAGCTGTGGGAAAACGGCGAGTAGGACACACACCGCAATCATGGCTACCAAGAAAGGCATCACAGGCCTGACGAGTCCAGATATGGGTATCCCACTGATACTTGAACCTATGTAAAGACATAGTCCCACAGGAGGAGTGAAGTGTCCAAGGGACAGTGTACACATCATAACTAACCCCAAGTGAATCAAATCCACCCCAAAGCTCCTTGCCGCCGGTACCAAGATGGGCACCATACCCTGCTGTAGTGCGAGGTAGACATCACCCCAGGCGATGGGA
>JAAZMF010000184.1 GCA_012798955.1 Bacillota bacterium
AAGCTAGTTGATATGATTGGTGCCATATCGGATCAAACAAACCTCTTGGCACTGAATGCGGCCATTGAAGCGGCCCGAGCCGGAGAGCAAGGGCGAGGTTTTGCCGTTGTGGCAGAGGAAGTACGCCAGTTAGCAGAAGATTCCGGGACGGCTACCAATGAAATCGCAAGGCTCGTACGGGAGATCCAGGAGGCGGCAGTTCTTGCCGTCAGGAAGATGCGGGAAGGCAGCGAACAGGTAACCGGCACAGCCTCTGTAGTGGAAGATAGCGGACGCATACTGGAGGAGATTCTCCACGCTGTAGAGGATATAGTGGTTCAGATTGAGGGGGTAGCAACCGGTGCCCGGGAGATTAGTGCAAGCAGCGAAGAGGTGGCAGCACTAACAGAAGAGCAGTCGGCTGCTATCCAGCACGTAACTTCCGCATCCCAAGATCTAGACTCCATGGCTCAAGAACTGGCCCGGCTAGTTGAACAATTTAGGGTATAGGTTTTCCTTACCTACTAGCCTAGACTTAAGTTCCGGGCCGGGGCTTCACCGTTCTTCTCAATAGTCAATAGTTGATATTCTATCAAAGTCATCTTGGTAGAAAAAGGGGGATGGCACCCGAACTAATAGGGCTGACATCCCCCTTGAAGGTCTTCAGAGCTATGCCTTCCACGGTCTACAACGCTCTATCGCTGAATCTCCACCCGATCTCCTATGGCGATAGGTTCCCTGCTTTCCTTCACTGTTGCCACCGAGGCATGGCCATCCACACTAACTACCTCCAGTGTTGCCACCGGTATGTGAATAGGCGCGGATAAGCCCTCTATATGCTCTAGCCTTTCCACCCTTAGCTGGGACTTAGTCTGCACGCCATGCATCTGACCTAGATCCACGACAATATAATCGCCCCTAGTTCCCACAACTCGCCCCTCTGAAACCAGGCGGGCCCCACCTTCTCCAAGCTTTTTCCTAACGCCTTCCAGAGAAGCCCGAAACTGGGTCACAAAGTCATCAATCGCTTCATCGAGGGCCTTACCGATGGTACTGTCCTGGAAATCTTTACCGTCGTAAGATAGTCCTTGCATGTTGCGAACAGAGACACCCGTCCCCGTGTTTTGCCCTTGGGACTCTATCGCGGCCACCAATTCTCCCGTTTCTACATTAATCAAGCGCCCACTAAGTCGTACCTTTGCTGTAGAGGTGCTGAGCTGGAATCTGCCGACACCTACACCCCCGCCACTCTCTATTCCTATCTCACTCAATGTTCCCATCACGATTATGTCTGCTCCAACGAGCCTGCCTAGCTGGATAGCAGTATGCTCATCGACACTTTGCGAAGATTGCAGTCGATGCTCCTGCATGATCTCATTGATACGATCTCGCTCAAGCACTCTCACCCCTGGCTCATGTAATAGCCTGCCGGCGATCATCTGTGGGATCCCACTAACAATCCGATCTCTAAGCCAGACAGAGATATTGACGTAACCTGTACCTTTAAATTCCAGTACCGCCACGGTTATATCGGTGACATCGGCCACCTCATGAATGGTCTTACTCCGGTCCGATGCTCCAGTGTCTATCACTCCAGCATCTACCGCTCCAGCATCCATTACTCCACTATTCATAGCGCCATCCACGGCCAGATCCTTCCCATAGCCTGTGGCGCCAAAGGTAATCCAACATACAATCACTAGACCTAATACCATTAGCCAGCAACTTCTAGCCACCTATGTCGTCCTCCACCCACACACTTCCCATGGCAGGGTGAATTATGGACATTGTCAGCCCCTGGGTTAAGCTATACTTGACTGTTTCTATCTAGAGCGGGAAAATCCTCTTCTCCATGGGCCAATTCATGTTCTTCCCCCCACACACCGGCCCACTCATCCAGTCTTCCTCCTACGAACCATTACCATCCTGGCCTATATAGCCAAAAACCGCCCCCCTATCCGAGGAAATACACATGAAGCGGATGGAGGGGCGGTCTATACTAAACACCATATTTAGATCCAGACCAATGCTACCTATTATGCTAGACCCTTACCTTTTCTTTTGAGGTGCCCAGCTAGAGAGCTGATTAATCTGCTGATTTAGCCAATCACTTTGTGACTGGAAGGCCGACATAGCCTTTTCGAGGGCAGTGAACTGCCTAATCAAGCTTGCCTCTTTGTAGGCCACCCTTTCCTCTAATCTCTCAATCTGCCGGTCAACATCTTTCATAAGCCGACCAATGGATTCCTGCTTTTCAGCTAGGATACCAGAACCATACTGGACATATCCCTTGATAAAATCCTTCATGTTAGTTGCTTTCTCGTTAAAGAAAGCTGTTACAGCTTCAGGTTTTTCCTGGAGAGCCTCCCGCAATTTAGT
>JAAZMF010000185.1 GCA_012798955.1 Bacillota bacterium
CACGGTAGGTGAGCCTAATGAACGTTTTGGGGAAGATGCCTTGCGTATGCTCCGCTTCTTCCGCTTTCTAGCTACACTAGATTTTCGCCCCCATCGAAAAACCCTAGCTGCAATCAAACCACAACTTATTAGGAAGATTAGCCCGGAACGCATACGAGATGAACTTAGCAAACTACTGGTGGCCCCATCTCCCAGCCAAACATTACAACTCATGAGCAGAACCGGACTATTACATGAGATCTTGCCTGAACTAACCCTAGGACAGGGAGTAGCCCAAGGGAGTTTCCATCGCTACGACGTCTTCCACCACTCCCTTAAAGCACTAGATAACTCCCTTCCCCGCCTTGACTTGCGCTGGGCCGCCCTGCTCCATGATATAGGCAAGCCCACAACTCGCAGTGAGGATACAAAGGGCATCCATTTCTATGGTCATGACCTTGAAGGGGAAAAGTTGGCTAGGCAAATACTAACTAGACTCCGCTACAGCAAGCAATTCACCGATGAAGTCGGCCTCTTAGTAAGGTGGCACATGTTCCCCATCCATGCCCATTCCACAGATAGAGCCCTACGGCGGTTTATCCGCAAAGTCGGTAGAGACAACATGCTAGATCTCATGGAAGTGCGTCGAGCAGACATCCTGGCCTTGGGCAAGCAGACCACACATACTAGCTGGGCCTATTGGCAGACACTAAAAGACCGCATAGAAGCAATTATCGAGGGTGATACTGCCCTATCTCTTGCAGATCTAGCCATTGGGGGGCGGGAGATAATGGATATACTGGATATCCCCCCTGGCCCCCAGGTGGGTATCGCCTTAGAGTGGCTTCTAGAAAAGGTGCTTGATGATCCTACATTGAATCAGAAGGCGCAACTTGTGGCGCTCCTTGAGTCATACGGACAGACTTCTTTTGGCAAATAGACAGGAAAATACTGGACACTAGAGAAGCAAATCCATAGATAGTTTTCGGATATTTGAAACCAACAGGCAAAGCAAGTTAACATCAGGGAGGTATTGTTATGCGCTCAACACCAATTGGTATAGTGCTCATGGACGATGAACGAGAACACGTCTATACCCTTAGCCATGAAGAAAACATGCGGGCTCTTAACGGGTGGGCTGACGTTATTCGCAAGAACCTCAAGAATGTCGATGGCACAGCTCCAGAAGTAGTTGTGGGCTCAGAGACTATTCATAGTGTGCGGACTGCCCAAAAAGTCGGAGAAGAGCTATCTAGGGCTAACGTCAAACAGATCATCATGTGCTACAATGTGTGGAATTTCCCCTTTATGGTATGGCCTTTCCTAAACTCAGTAGGTAGGGACCTACCAGTACTCAGCCTTTCTAACAACAATGGCAAATACCCCGGTAATGTAGGACTTTTAGCCACAGATGGGGCACTTCGCCAAACAGGACTTCGCACCCATCGCATTGTTGGCGATATGCATGACCCCGCAACTGTTGACAAGGTCATCAATTGGCTAAGAGCTAGCCAAACCTATACCACCATGCAAAATGAAGTCTACGGTATCTATGGCGGCCATTCCATGGGTATGGAAACTGGTTATTTTCACCTGACTCCCACCATCACCAATCTTGGCACAACCGGGCGCCAGATTGACCAGTTGCTTTTGGTAAAGCGGATGGAGCAAGATGTAGATGAGGCGGAAGTAGAAAAAGGCTTTAAGTGGCTTCAGGATATGCTGGGACCACGTCTGCTCTTTGATGGCAATATGCTAACACCCGAGACTCTAAAAACCCAGTTAAGGCTTTACCTAGCCATGCGTATGGTCAATGAAGAAAAAGGCTTTGATTTTTGCGGTCTAAAGGGACAGCGGGAACTTACTGAGCATATCTGCTTAGGTGACGTAGCGGAAATGCTCATGAATGACCCCTATGACTGGAATGGTCCTAAGGAGCCTACCGTCTGTGCTACTGAAGCCGACTCCTATGGTGCCATCACCATGCAGATGCTGAAATATGTTAGTGGTGGCCTGCCCTCCCTCTTCATGGACGTAAGGTTGTATCATCCAGATAAGGACCTATGGGATTGGTGCAACTCGGGCAACCATTCAAGCTACTACGCCTCCTACAGCATGGATCCCAGGGAGAACTTCAAGAGGATCACCTTCCACCCCGCACTCGAATTCTACTTCAAAGCCGGTGGAGCATCAGTAGAATTCGATGCTGCCCCAGGTGAACTGACATTTGCAAGACTGGGCCTGTGGGACAATAACAAACTCTACATGGTCATCATGCACGGAGAATCGGTGGATCTACCTGCAGAAGAGAGAAAAGCCCTTAACGCCCAGACAGATCCAACTTGGCCCCATGTCCATGCTAGAATCGATGGCACTTTTGAGGAGTTTCTCAATGTATTCCCGTGTAACCACGCCTTAGGAATACCGGGAGATAGAGTAGAGGCGCTCAATTACCTTTGTGAGCTAGCCGGCATTACCCCCATTATCTTGGGCTCTAGAGGCAAAGAGCGATTACAGCCCCTATGGGAGATTATGGGGTAGGTTCAGAGGCCCTGCAGTATAGTTATTAACCACTAGACACTGTACTGCACTTGGATCAATTCACCGAGCATAACACATGCTAAACAGGCACCACCTCTACCAATAGGTGGTGCCTGTTGCTTATTTAGTTCCAGGAAAATGTGTCACATAAACCTCCCACCCACCCTCTCAAAGGATTCCCCGGGATAGCGGCGAATAAAGCTCGAATAGGCTGTGGGAATGGCTCAGACCGCTTGAGTGAGCAGTCAATAAGAGTTTTGGAGGGGATCAACATGACTCAGTTCAACCCAATAGAGACGAAACGGCTCTGGTTACGGCGCTTCGTCCTAGACGATGCTCCGGATGTGCAAAGGCTTGCCGGCGACTGGGATGTGGCCAAGATGACACTTGGTATCCCTCATCCCTATGAAGATGGTATGGCAGAGCAATGGATCAATGCACATCAAGAGCCCTTTGACAAAGGAGATATGATTACCCTAGCTGTCACTCTTAGACCCCTAGGAACTTTGATCGGCTGTATCTCGCTGGGCATAAACAAGAAGCATCACTGGGCAGAACTAGGATATTGGATTGGGAAACCATACTGGAACAGAGGTTATTGCACCGAGGCTACCAAGGCTTTGATAGATTATGGCATCAAGGTACTAGGACTCAACCGA
Source organism: Bacillota bacterium (assembly GCA_012798955.1). GTDB lineage: Bacteria > Bacillota > Limnochordia > DTU087 > DTU087 > JAAZMF01. Next base: position 3,180 of record JAAZMF010000185.1, read on the forward strand.
ATTCAGGCCCGCCACCTAGCATCTAACCCAGCCTCTGGTCGAGTGATGCAAAAGCTAGGCATGTCCTATGAAGGCACCTTGAGGCAAGTCATTTTCCAAAAAGATTCATACCAGGATCTTGCCACTTATGCAATCCTACGAGATGAATACTATGATTAACACACCTAAAGGCAAAAAGAGAGGCTTAGCACCTATACCAAGCCTCCCATGATACCCCATATGTCTAGTGGCATCTAACGCCCTACTCGCCTTCTACATAAGGAATTGTCTGCGGACCCTCTGGTAGCACACAAATCCTCGTATCAGGGCCTTTTTTGGCCACTAGTTCTTTGACTAACTTGGCAATATCATGAACAGGGCGCATATGGGCACCCTCTACCTCGGCATCAGTTAAGCCACAAGTATAGAGATAAACCTCAGCTTTTTGATGCACCATAGCTTGCACTTGTACTTGCCAGCGATCGGTGATATTAAAGCGATCTTCCCGCATATGCGCTAAGAAACAAGCCATAGACTTGGATTCTGTGAGCATCTCCCGGTAATTGCCATGATCGGGATACCCATCACTACACTCTGCCGCGGCGATGATTACCCCACCATCTTTGACGATCTTGGCAGCAGCAGAAAGACCCTTGACAGTCTGATACAAATTCTGATCTAGTGGATAACCACTATTGGTGGTGATGACAATATCATAGGGCTGGGGCACCGCTTGCATGGCTGTGTCTCTGACAAATTCAATCCCTACTTGATGGGCCTCTTCTAGTTCTCCAGCAAATACGCCGGTGATCTCATGGTGTTTGTTTAAAGACACATTTAAGCTGAAAGTCGGTGGACAGATTTTGGCCACTTCCATTACAGTCTTTGATAAAGGATTATCCTCCCTGTAGGATAGCCCCCAGACTGACCGGGGATCACCGATCAAATCGGGATTATGCAGATGCATGATAGTATCCCGGCTAGCTACCCCCGGAGCAACTAGTTTGGGACCACCACTAAATCCAGCGAAAAAGTGAGGCTCGATGAAACCTGTGACAATGCGTACATCGGCTTCTACGTATTCACGGCGCAACTTAATATCTACGCCATTGGCAAAGGTGCCGACCTTCACATAGGCCTCGTCTTCATCACAATAGGACTGCACAATGGGATACTTCCTGGCAATAGCCTCACCTAGGATCTGATCGAGCTCTTCTGGAGTATTGCGCCTATGGGTACCAAGGGCATTAATCAATACGATCTCAAGCCCTGGCACTTCTTCTAACTCCTCCAGCAAAACAGGTAGCACTCTATGGCTAGGCATGGGCCTTGTGCCATCACAGAAAACTATTGCTACTTTGTCACCGGACTTGACTAGATCCTTAATCGGGGGAGAACCGATAGGGTTCTGCAAAGCCTCTCTCAATGCTTTAACTTCATCGGCTACTCCATCCACGAACTTGGGGACCACTACATCGGTAATCCCGTCAGGCAATTCCACCGGCAACCAAGTCCGACCATAAGCTAACTCTACTTGCATGCATACACCTCCGTTAGTATAGCAGGATGACGGCCATAATCTCCAAGGGCTCATCACCAGTATTAGCAATGCTATGCCCCGCACCATCACCTGTTAGAACTGCATCTCCTGCTGTGACCACTGCCTCACGTCCATCATCATTGACTGTCCCTGTACCCCGCATAATATAGTATATCTCTTCTTCTTCATCATGGTTGTGAAATCCAATGGAGCACCCCGGTTGAAGAGTAATTTTAGCACAAAGCCTGGCCTTACCCCCAAGCTCGTGACGCTGGAAGATATGGGATATCTCAACTTTACCACTACCGTCCCGCATGTGTTCCCGGATCTCCTGTAGCATTTCTTCTGATCTACGGATCATGCCCATCGCTTCTCCTTTATCTGGGAAGTCTCTTAAGAAAACTGCATAAAGATCCTCTTCGCCTTTTCTAGGACTTCTTTGGGATCTTGGCCATCCCTCAACAAACAGATCTCTAGATGCTCCCCGATAATCGCCATGGCAGCTTTACTTAAGGCCGCCCGCATGGCCACTAACTGCTGAATAATCTCCTCACATTCCCGTCCTTCCTCTAACATGCGCTGTACTCCCCGGGCTTGGCCTTCAATCCGCCGCATGCGCTGTAGCAATTTCTCTATATCCCTTTGATTCTCCTCTGTCATCGCACTGCCTCCTACAAGATCCCCACCTTTTCACGCATGTAACGGCACCAAGCTCTTCCTATTACTCCTCGTAATCCTGCCCATAGTAAGCCTCAGTGCCATGTTTGCGCAAGAAGTGCTTATCTATCAGCACTTGACGAACACCCCCGGCCTTAGGCGACAATGCCAACGTACCCATGGCCATAAGTGCAATTTGCTCCAATACAACACTACTTTGTACTGCTTCTGCCGGACTTTTCCCCCAGGTAAAGGGCCCGTGTTCGGCGACTAAGGCCGCGGGCGTATCTAGCGGATCACGTTCTGTGAATGTATCGATGATCACCTTACCTGTTTCTTTTTCATATTCCCCAAGGATCTCCTCTTTAGTCAGCTGTCTCGTACAAGGGATTTCTCCATAGAAGTAGTCGGCATGGGTTGTGCCGAAACAAGGTATGGATCGACAAGCTTGCGCCCAAATAGTCCCGTAAGTGGAATGGGTATGGGCAACACCACCCACACTCGGCCATGCCCGATAGAGGGCAAGGTGGGTAGCGGTATCAGACGATGGTCTTAGTGTACCATGTACAACCCGCCCATCTAGATCAACTACTACCATATCTTCTACTTCCATACCGTCATACGGGACCCCACTAGGCTTAATTACCACAAGGCCCCGCTCCCGGCAGATACCACTTACATTACCCCAAGTGTAACTAACCAAGCCCCGCCGGGGTAATTCTAGATTGGCAGCCAATACAGCCGCTCTTAGTTCTTCTAGCACTATCTAGCTCTCCCCTCCCCAATTAGCTCACAAAACTCTTCATATACATCATCCCAAGGGGCTCTATCTCCTGGCTCATACATTTCTACTGGAAATGATGTCTTTACTATCTGCCGCCCTTCATCAATGGAGTTGATCTCTCCTAAGGCCATAGCCTGCATCAAGATATTGCCAACGGCAGTGGCCTCCACCGGACCGGCGATCACAGGTAGTCCTGTAGCATCTGCGGTAAGCTGGCATAATAGCTTATTTTGAATGCCACCACCCACCATATGTATCACTTGAAAGTGGCGGCCGGTAATCTCAACTAATCTATCCACTGTCCACCTGTACTTCAGGGCTAAACTCTCAAGGCAGCACCTAACGAAAGCGCCTTCATCCTCCGGTAATAGCTGATTTGTCTTACGGCAGAAATCCCGAATAGCAGTGGGCATATCTGGAGGATTTAGAAAGTCTTCGGCATCGGGATCAATCAACATCCTTAAGGGTCTGGCCTTACTGGCTAGTGCAGTTAATTGATCGTAGTCATAAATATTGCCATCTCGTTCAAAACTGCGCCTGCATTGCTGCACAAGCCAAAGTCCCATGATGTTCTTTAAGAAACGATACGTCCCACATACGCCCCCTTCGTTGGTGAAGTTGTAGGCCAGGCTCTTAGCATTGATCATAGGTTCCCGTACATCTATCCCCATCAATGACCAAGTACCGGAACTGATATATACATAGTCCTCGCCCTCGGCTGGCACAGCCGCCACTGCAGAACCAGTATCATGGCTAGCCGGCACAATCACTGGGATATGCGCCCCACCAATCCCCAAATCATGGGTGATTGAGTCCAAAACTGGCCCGATCACCGTGCCCGGCTCCACAATCTCGGTAAGCAAAGCCGTATCAATGGCAAATCGCTCTAAAAGACCAAAAGCCCAATTGCGGGTCCAAGGATCTAACATCTGAGTAGTGGAGGCGATGGTAAATTCCGTCACCTTGCGACCAGTGAAGCAAAAATCCAAGAGGTTAGGCATAAGCAGGAGTGTCTTGCTTATTTCCAAGATAGAGGAGCGGTGTTTAGCCAAGGCCAACAGCTGAAAAAGGGAGTTAAAGCGCATGAACTGGTTGCCAGTTTGAGCAAATAGCTCTTCTCGAGGCACAATGTCAAATGCCTCTTCCATGATACCCTCTGTGTGAGGGTCCCTGTAATGAATGGGATTACCTAGAAGCTCATCACTTGGGCCAAGCAGACCAAAATCTACACCCCAAGTGTCCACAGCCATACTGCAAATACCTTTGCCGTGGAGCTCTACCGCCTGGGCAAGACCATGTTTCATCTCATGAAAAAGCCTGAGGACATCCCAGTAGGTTGTTGGACCTATGGTAACCGGTTGGTTGGGAAACCGGTGAATAACCTCAAGTCCCAGTAGCTCGCCATCAAAACCACCTAATATTGCTCTACCACTTTCTGCACCCAGATCAAAAGCTAAAAAATGCATGGAGCTCCGTGGTGGCATCTTGATCCCTCCCTGCATCCAGTCTAGGCCACCCAAAGTAAGAAACTCATCGATTACCAATTCTGGACGAGGCTCGAGATCCCTTTGCTGGACTCACAGGGAAGCAATTGGCGCCTCTTTGCGAAAGAGAAGTTCCAGGTCTAGCCGGAAAACGGCGTAACAACCAAATTGTATCCCATCTCATCTGCTTGCATCGTAACCGTCATGGCGCGCGGGGTACTAAGTGGATCGGAATGCCTGAACGCGAGGCGGGTGTGGTGAATCTAGATCTTGCTATTAGAGTATTCCTGGGTAACTTGGAGCTGTTTCCCTAAGATCAATTTCCAGAGGCGCGACTGAATCTGCCCAGAACCACGGGACACTTTGGTACGTTTGATTGAACCGTCAGGCATCATTTTCCGATAAAAATCGTGGTCTGTTCGTTTATATAGCTCCCATCCGTCCCTTTCACAAAACCGCTTCAGATCCCTCCAACTAGGCATCGATCAGCCTCGCAATACTCTTGAGGTCATGCTGGATCAAAACATGGTAGACATATGGAAAGTGTGAGGTCCTGTTAGGGGCACGAAAATATAACGGAAAATCAGCTTCATATTGCACTGCATACTCCAATAGTTCCTGGGCAAGGGCATGTCTTAACGCATCTAGAGAGGGGGCATTGGCCACGACGTCAAAGTCCCGTAACGAACCGCTATAGGTACCATCGTCCTCTAGTTCGTACTCCATGGTAAAGCGGTAGGGCTTCAATATTTCCTCCAAATGCTGCAACGACAAAGCTGCGAGCAAATCTCGGTTCCTTTGGACAAGTGCCGGGCGCTCATGCACCACCCCGTCTATGAACCTACTGAAATCTTTGCGTACAGTTGTTGCTCTTTTGGCTGTAAGCATCATCATCTCTCCTCACCTCTTAGTGTATCTTATGTACACTATGTACGCAATATGCTACGACCGCAGGGCAGGCGGACGGTTATCGGGTCTAGGTGTAAGATAGCCTACCATGGCATGCTGTCCGAATTAGGTAGTCAATCCACCTGGGTGCATTTTTGGACGGTAGCGGTTCCGGCTTGCCGGCACAAAAAAAGTCCCACCCTGGTCCGCATTCCCGGAAAACGAGTAGAGGCGTGGTGGGTCTGTTGAACAATTCATACCCCTTCAAAGGAACAAGTCAAGGGTACGTAAACATTGGGCCAAGCGGCCGGCTCTAGTTTCATTTATCAATCTTAATCAGTTCATACTTGCGAGTACCTATCCCCAAACGTTCCGCATGGGCTAGTTGCAGATTGTAATCATTTTCCGGCCACAGATCATGGAATAGGTCTTTGCGGGCCGCCTCCGCTAATAGATCCACTGCAGCTTGATCAATGGCAACAGGATCATAGGAGGCGAGAATACCCACATCTTGTATGATGGGTCTCTGTGGTCTACCGACACAATCGCAATCCCTAGTCACATGAATCAAGAAGCTAAAACAAGCCACCTTATCCTGCTTGTCTTTTACAACTCCCCAGGCATATTCTGCCATCTTCTCCTGGAGAGCTTGGCTAGTGCCTTCCCAGTTAACATCAATAGCGCCAAACCGGCAAGCAGCTATACATTCAGCGCAGCCATAGCAGATTTTATGATCGATGCTTGCCTTCCCATCCACCCAGGTGATGGCGTCCACCGGACACCTTTGTATACAAAGCCCACAAGCTTCACACTTTGCCCTATTTACCCTTGGTTTTACATCGGAATGCTGGTTTTGTTTGCCGCTGCGACTGGCACAACCCATGCCTAAGTTTTTGATCGCGGCACCTAGGCCGGTGGAGCCGTGGCCTGTAAGATGAGATAAGACAAATAATGTATCACTATCTAAAATGTCATTGGCTATTTTCACGCTCTCAAAATGCTTCCCAGAAATAGGAACCTCACTATAGTTTTTAGAGCGGATGCCATCCGCGATAATCACGGGAATCCCCATAGCCTCCGGTCCAAATCCATGACGGTACGCCTGCATGAGATGATCTACTGAATAGGCCCTTTCCCCACGGTATAGCGTATTAGCATCGGTGAGATAAGGCTCAACTTGGCAATCCTTTATGGCTTTGATCAAGGGGTGTAGATAGCCCGGCTTGATATGCCCGGTATTACCCTTCTCACCAAAATGCATTTTCAGGGCTACCAAATCACCGTTTTCCATGATCTGGCTCATATTAGCACTCTGATATAGTTGTAGAGTCTTTTGAGCTACGATTTCCTCTGAGGGGCTGTTATCTACTGGTGCAAACCAAACTTTACTGCGCAACACTGCAACCTCCTATGATCTTGGTCTATGTTCTAGGGATCACCTGTTCTACGATAGCTATTATATCAAAGACGCATCTATCGTTCTGTTCCCTAGATTACTTCGCTAGATGGCTGGCCTTGCTCGATCGCTATCGACTATCAATCACCGAGCAATCATCTGCGAAACAGAAACCATTTCCAAAAACGTGTTTTGTCAATCCTGGCACCTATTCGCAATATGTCCGGGGAATCCTGCATGAAAGACATCCACCCGTGGGCTGGCACACAATCAAACAAGCAGTACAAGCCCCCCGAATCCTTGGGGCTTTACTGCTTGCAGTAGCTTTGCCTCTATCTCATTCTACATTTGGTTACTCTGCCGCCATATCACTAACAGGACAGCACTGTGCTTAGATTGCCTCGGTGGATCCGGCCTATTGCCAAACACAAGTCGTTTCTAGAATTAAACTCAACAGCTACGCCAAAGTGATAGTTACCGGTGTTACGTGCTGTAAGTTATCGCTTACTGGGCACCTAGTTTCAATGGCATCCCGCCACTTAGCTAGAGTCTCTTCATCGGCCACAGTGTCGGGCTTGATTTTGACCCTAATCTCCTGATATCCAGCCCGCTCCTGGGTAGCCTTGCCCATAAATTTGGCTGGATCGAGGTCTCCTTCTAGATCGATCGTAAGGCCACTGAGGGGCATGTTCATCTCTTTAGCTACCACATGGCCCACAACGTTTAGACAGCCAGCTAGGGCTCCTAGTACATATTCCACAGGGTTAGGACCATGGTCTGTTCCACCTAGATTCTGCGGCTCGTCGATTACTATCTGGAAATTCCTAGCCTTGACCACAGTCTTTGTGGGATTTTCACTTGTAGCCTGCACTGCGAATTTCAGTTTCACTTGCTTCATTCCTCCCAATTTCAAGGTTGATTGGCATATCTAATGTTCCCTAGTAGCCACAATTCCAAACAGTCAGGGTTTTAATTGACTTTGCTCCCCGCCGGGATATAATGGAATATGAGAAAGATAAAGGGAGGAATTCCATGGAAACCATTCGTATTGGCGTTATTGGTGCCGGTGGTATAGCGCAACGTTCCCATATCCCCGCCTACTTAAATACTCCAGGTGTAGAGCTTGTCGCCATAGCTGATATCAACGAAAAAAAGCTTAACTATGTAGCAGACAAATTCGGTATTCCCCGCAAATATATCGATTATCATGAGCTCTTGGCCCAGACAGATATCGACGCCGTCAGCGTCTGCACTCCTAACTATTTGCATGTGCCCGTTAGTATTGACGCATTGCAGGCGGGCAAACACGTGCTCTGCGAAAAACCTATAGCTGTCAAGGGCGCCGATGCTGAAGCTGCCATCGCCGCGGCCAAGGCAAATGGTAAGGTCTTTATGGGTGCATTATGCCAGCGCTTTAGTGCTGCATCCCAGTTACTCAAGGGGCAAATTGAAGCTGGCAAGTTCGGAGATATCTATTATGTCAAGGGTGGCTACATCCGCAGGCGAGGTATTCCTGGGCTAGGCGGCTGGTTTACAACCAAGGAGCAATCCGGCGGTGGTTCCATGCTGGATATTGGAGTCCACGCCCTAGACCGCATGTATTGGCTCATGGGTGCACCAGAACCTGTGGCTGTATCGGGCACGATTTTCCAGGCCTTCAAAGATGATGCCGTTGATGGTGGCTGGCCGCCATTTGATACCCGAGTGGGAGATGTCTATGCTGGGATCAATAACGTTGAGGATCTA
>JAAZMF010000001.1 GCA_012798955.1 Bacillota bacterium
CCATCGCTACTACCGAGATTAGATTCGGGGGTAACCTGGATTCCAGGATGGCAGTGGGCGAGTCAGTGACCCAGACTGTGGAAGTGTATGATTCTCTGGGAGATACCCATTCGATTACGTTGACTTTCACCAAACTTGCTACTAACAATTGGGGATGGACAGCCAGGGATGCGTCAGGCGCTGATCTAGGCAATGGCACTCTAGACTTTGACGAGCATGGGGATATTCAGGGGAATCCCAATGACACATTCAGCTTCTCCCCCACGGGAGCGGATCCAGTCAGCATCACACCCAAGTTTACCGGCGTAGTCCAAAACGCCTCTGAAGGGACCTTGGTGTTCAAAAGTCAAGATGGTTACCCCCAAGGTACGATGGTGGGCTATAACGTAAATGACTCGGGGGTAATCATTGGGGAGTATTCCAATGGTCTTACAAAGAATGTTGGCCAGATTGCTACAGCGGTATTTGGGAACCCCGGAGGGCTTCTACGGGTAGGGGATACTGCCTTTAGTATATCGGCTAATTCAGGCGAGCCTGAGATTGGACGGCCAGGCTCCGGTGCTAACGGCAAGTTGTCGCCGGGTGCACTAGAGATGAGTAATGTGGATTTGTCCGAACAGTTCACCGATATGATTATCACCCAGAGGGGTTTCCAGGCTAACTCACGCATTATCACTACTTCCGATGAGATGTTGCAGGAGTTGGTCAATCTAAAGCGTTAGAGCTGGCGTTAGGTGAATGAATTGGTCTTGCCGGGAAGGAGGTCCCTTCCCGGCCCACTCAAAAAGCTGAATATCCGAATTTGGTAGAACGGCCTGGAACACTGGCAGGTAAGTCGGTGGAACTCGCATCAGGGAGGGGGCACGGGTGGCGGATTTAATATCGCCTTAGGCCTATGGATGTATCAACAGTTATTGGAATCGTCGCAGGGATTTCGCTTCTAGTAGCGGCCATTGCCGCAGATGGAAGCATTATGGGTTTTTGGGATGTACCGTCTATGCTAGTTGTTTTGGGAGGCACAGTGGCTGCCACATTGGTCAATCACTCCCTTTCCGATGTGACTAGAGTAATGGGTATGGTAAGAGTAGCCTTTACTAGCCAAGCCTATTCTGGGACAGAGCTGATTAGTCAGTTGGTGGGGCTAGCTGAAAAGGCAAGACGTGAAGGTCTTCTGGCCATGGAAGAGGAAGCTGCTCAGATTGAAGACGCGTTTTTGAAGAAGGGCATACAACTAATTGTCGATGGTACTGATCCCGATTTGGTGAGAAGTGTTCTCGAGATAGAGTTGGCCTTTCAAGAAGAACGCCATAGGGCAGGGCAAGGTATCTTTGAAGATATGGGCGCTTATGCACCGGCCTTTGGTATGATTGGTACACTGATTGGGTTAATCAATATGCTGGCCGATATTGATGATGCCGAGAAAATCGCACCAGGTATGGCTCTGGCCCTAATCACCACTCTGTATGGCTCGGTTTTAGCTAATCTTGTGTTTTTACCTTTAGCTGGCAAACTACGGAGTCGTAGCAATGAGGAGGTTCTATATCGGCAAATCATGATGGAAGGCATCCTCTCTATTCAAGCAGGGGAGAACCCACGTCTAGTCGAAGAAAAACTGACAGCTTTCCTATCACCTCAGCAGCGCAATCGTAACGTGGAGCAGACCAGAGGCCAAGAAGGGGCACGGATGACCACAGGGACGGTGGGTACAAATGTCTAGCTATAGGCGTCAGTCACAACCCGAAAAGCGGGGTGCGCCGGCATGGATGACTACCTACGCGGACATGGTTACGCTGTTACTTACGTTTTTCGTATTGCTGTACTCATTTTCCACAGTGGATGTACAGAAGTTTCGTGCCATTATGACGGCGTTTCAAGGCACTTTGGGAGTGCTAGATGGTGGGAAGATCATCACTCCGGATGCTTCAATCAACGATGCTTCACTGGAACTGGACTCTACTCTTAACGTTTCTCAAAGGAATATTGAGCAGATACAGGCACTTATGGAACAGATGCAGGCTTTGGTTGCTGCGGGTCAGCTCCCGGGCACAGTGGAGTTGATTCATGAGGAGCGGGGGCTGGTGGTGCGCTTTGCTGACCGGGCTTTCTTTGACCTGGGGAAGGCGGATATTCGACCGGATGCCCAACCTGTTTTGCACGAAATCGCCGAGATCCTGCGTCCCCTAAAGAATCATGTGAGGGTAGAGGGGCATACGGACACCTTGCCCATCAGCACCGAGCGGTTCCCTTCTAACTGGGAATTGTCTACGGCCCGAGCTACAAGTGTGATACGATTCTTGATAGAAGAGAAAAATATGAGCCCAGAGCGGCTTTCTGCAGCGGGCTATGGTGAGCATCGACCGGTGGATAGTAACGATACCATAGAAGGACGGGCCCGTAATAGACGGGTAGATTTGGTGATTATGCACTTGGGGCTATCCTACGCGGAACCGGGTGTTAGCCAAACATGGGAAAGGTCTTTGGATGATTAGAGTGATGGTCCCGCAGCTTAGTCAAATCTAAAGTTTGAGCCGGCAGAGATGGTAGTGTTGGTGGGAGGGTATCTGCGTGAGGAAGGTTGAACTTGACCTAAAGGTTATTGTTGTAGCCATTTCTTTGGTACTGGTTGCCGCTGTAGGTAGCGCGTACGTAACTTTCTTGGTTTTCTCTAAGTCTGCCCCCGGTGCGATTGTAGCCGCAGAGTCAAAGGCAGCAAGAAACGGCGAATTTGGGCCGGTGCACAAGGTGGGGGACTTTACGGTTAACCTCATGGTTCCCCAAGGGTTTTCCCCTCGTTTTGTTCGTTGTGGCCTTGTGCTAGAAGTCAACGATAAGCAGTGTATTCCTGAATTGACACGGCGGGAGCCCCAGATTAGAGATGTTGTCATTAGTACACTTCGAACTAAGACTCTAGATGATATTGCGGGGGCAGCGGGGATGGAGAAACTTCGTACAGAGTTAGGTAGCGCCATCACTGGGCTTTTGCCTGGAGGCGGAATTGTCAATGTGTATTTTACAGAATTGGTAGTGCAGTAAGACAATAAGGGAGGTGGCCAACCATGGTAAGATCGGCATTGGTACAGCCTGGAGGTGGCGAGCATCCCATCACCCAAAAACAGGTGATGCCGGAGCAGGATGTTGCCGTATTCAACGAGCTGGGCAAAGCAGTGACTATGGCGGCAGAGCCGTGGCTAAGGGAGGTACTTCAAAGAGAAGTCCTGGCCGATACGTCAGGTTTGCGCTTCCTACCTTTGCCTTCGGATACTGAGCAAAGACAGCCCTTTATGAGCTGGCTGGTGAGGTTAACCGGAGATAAGGATGAGATGCTGCTTGTGCGCATGGCAAAGGCCCACGCTGAGTACTTTGCCCCTAATGGTAACGAGGAGGCCAATGCGGCCCTTACAACTCTAGTTGGCGATTGGACGGAGCTTTGGTTTGCTACAGTGGCCCAGCTAGTAGGTTGGCAGATTAGTATCCAGACGACTCGAAGCCTAGATTCCATGCCTAGGCATGAAACGCTATTGCCTTGGGGTCAAGGAGATCTAGCCGCTACTTTGACTTGTGGGTGGACTTTTGCAGATGGTGGCGTGGTCTTGCTCGAGTGCTGGATGCCTGTGAACTTTGTGAGGCAGATTGCCCAAGGGTTAATCAGTGGGGGTATTCGGCGAGGGCCCGAACAGGGGAACTTGCGGGCAAGCGTTGTACGCACTTACCGGAAGGAAAGCCCTAGCCCTTTGGGTCATACGCCAGTTCTGCCAGTGCGTTTTCCTGTCTTGGAGCAAACGACAGCCACCCCTACCGGTAGTGGCATGGACCTAGTGAGAGACGTGTATCTAGATGTTGCAGCGGTCCTAGCTAAGACAGAGATGAGAATTGGGCAACTTCTGGAGCTTAAGATCGGAGATGTTGTTGAGTTAGGCAAAATGGCCGGCGAACCTATGGAGCTTTCCCTAAATGGACACAACATTGCCCGGGGTGAGGTTCTAGTGCTCGATGATCAGTTAGGCATTCGGATTAGCGAAGTCATCAGCGTAGCAGATCGGTTGGAGAAAACCCAGGGCGGCCAGGAGTGAGGAAATGGCAGATATGGATCCTATAGGGACCTGGGATATGCTGTGGTATGCATCCAAGGTATTGCTGGCCTTAGTTGTCATAGTGCCAGCTTTATACTATGTTTTGCGCCATTTTGGGCGGCGCCTTGCAGCTAATCGCAGTATGCATGGCAATATGGTGGTGCTAGACGTTTTACCCCTAAGTGGGGGTAAGCAGCTACTATTAGTAAAGATAGGAGAACAGGTGATTTTGCTGTCGTCAAGTAAGGAGTCGGTTGCATTTATCTGTGAGATGCCCAGGGATACCATATTGCAGAGCGGGCAATTTGCAGAAGGTCATGATCTAGATAGTCTAAGGCGATGGGTGGATCGATGGCGGGTCAGGGGAGATGGGGAACGCGATGATCACCAAGAGTAAGGGGCAGATCCTCAGGCTAATCCTGGGGCTAGTCGTAATTCATATGTTTCTTGGGGGAGTTTCTGTGAAGGCACAGGTGGTGCCACCTATTCCCCGGATTACAGTGGGGGTAGATCCCTCGGAGAGTCCTGAAGATGTGGCCTTGAGCTTGCAGATTTTGGTGCTACTTACCATACTATCTTTAGCTCCGGCCTTTTTGGTGATGATGACTTCATTTACCCGCACTGTAGTTGTGCTCTCTTTTGTTCGAAATGCCTTGGCCACCAATCAGATGCCACCTAACCAAGTGCTAGTCGGTTTGGCACTATTATTGACTTTTTTTGTTATGGCACCGACTTGGCAAGTGGTCAACGAAACCGCCTTGCAGCCATATCTGCGGGGGGAGATTACGCAAGCCGACGCTCTTAGTGGAGCCGCTATACCTATACGAGAGTTTATGTATCGCAATACCCGGGAAAAGGACTTGGAGCTATTTGTGAGCATGGCTAAGGCGCCAAGGCCCGCTACTCCCAGGGATGTTCCTACCCATATCATGGTGCCGGCTTTTGTGATTAGTGAGTTAAAGACAGCTTTTCAGCTGGGATTCATTATCTTTATACCTTTTATAGTGATTGATATGATTGTGGCCAGTATCTTGATGTCCATGGGTATGCTCATGTTGCCACCGGTGATGATCTCGCTTCCGTTTAAGATCTTGTTATTTGTTATGGTTGATGGTTGGCATTTGGTGGTACGGTCTTTGCTTTTGAGCTACCGATAACATGGTCAGTAGCTGACATTGCGTGGTTTCTAAGTTTGGGGGGAAGTGCTCTTGACAGAACTAACCATCGCTAAACTAGCTAAAGAAGCTCTAGCAACTGTGCTTTTGGTGGCAGGTCCTATCCTTGCCCTGAGCCTAGTAGTAGGTCTTTTAGTTAGTATTTTTCAAGCAACTACCCAGATTCAAGAACAGACTTTGGCCTTTGTGCCCAAAATCCTCACTGTCTTGGGGGCGACGGTAATTCTTGCTCCCTGGATGCTTAGAGTTATGATGGAGTTTACTATTAGGCTACTTAGCAATATGAATCAGTTTGTTAGGTAGGGCAGACGATGAATCAGATAGTAGATTATGTGGTTGGATTCCTTCCTATTTTGGTGAGGATATCAGGTCTAGTCATGGCTTCGCCCATCTTCGGTGGTAAGGGCGTTCCCAGCCAAGTGAAGATCGGGCTGTCACTGGTGACTGCTCTAGTTCTATATCCGACATTACCTGTGTCGTTGCCCCATACTGAGACTGTGGCCGCTTACTATGTACTTGTGGGTAAAGAACTACTAATTGGAGTTGGTCTAGGTTTTGCTGTGACCTTGGTCTTTTCTTCTATTTATCTTGCCGGTCAGCTAATAGATGTGCCAATGGGATTTGGGATGGTCAATGTGGTTGATCCCCAAAGTGGGTTACAGGTACCGATTTTTGCCCAATTTCAATATATTCTAGCTGCCCTGATCTTCCTATCCGTGGGAGGGCATCATGCACTTTTTCGGGCGCTAGCAACAAGTTTTGCCATGGTGCCTGTAGGCGGGACCGTAGATTCCAGCAATATGGCTGTGGTGTTATTTGAGATATTTGTGAAGATGTTTTATCTTGGTGTCAAGTTGAGCTTGCCCATAGTTACTGGCCTTTTGCTGGCCGATATTGCCCTTGGGATTGTAGCTAGGGCAGTTCCTCAGATTAATATATTCGTGGTTGGATTCCCTGCCAAAATACTGTTGGGGATTCCTCTCTTTATTTTGGTGCTTCCAGCTTATGTTGCCCTATTGGCGAAGATATTCGGTGGCCAGGGAGAAGTGGGATCTGTTTTGAGGAGTGTGTTAGGTAGCTTTTGATAGAGGAGCGAGCTTGTGGATAGGTATAGCAATTGGCGGTTTAATCTACAGCTATTTGCCGATGGCAAGACTGAGCCAGCTACACCCCGCCGCAGGGAAGAGGCACGCAAAAAAGGTCAAGTGGCCAAGAGCCAGGAGATCAACACAGCCTTGATTCTGCTGGGCATGTCAGGCCTTTTAGCTGTGGGTGGCCCGTGGGCCTTAGGGCATTTGGCTCGTTTTACCAAGGAGACCATTGGCGGGGGTCTTGTCGCTTTGGAGTTTTCCCCAGGGGGGTTACAGGCCCTAGCTGCCCAAGCTATTTTGTGCACCTTAACTGTGGCAGGCCCGGTCATGGCCTTAGCCTTAGTTTTGGGAGTGATGGGTCAACTGCTCCAAGTTGGTTTTCATGTTTCAACTGAGTCCTTGGCACCCCAGCTAGGCAGGATTAATCCTGTGGAGGGCGCGAAGAGAATATTTTCTAAGAGAGCACTAGTTGAGCTTGCAAAAGCTACCCTCAAGATCGCGGTTATCGGATATATGGCATATATGGCTGTAAAGCCTGATCTAGGCAAGCTACCATCTTTGCTTTATATGGAGCCTCCGGAGGCGGCTGCTTTTGCCGCCAGACTAGTTGGGAAAATCGCTCTTTGGATCGGGAGCTGTATGCTGGCGGTGGCGGCCATTGATTACTTATACCAGCGTTGGGAACACGAAGATAGCATAAAGATGAGTGTTCAAGACATAAAGGATGAGCTTAAGCAAACTGAAGGGGATCCCTATATTCGGTCTGCCATACGGGCTCGTCAAAGGCAATTGGCCCAAAGTCGTATGATGCAGGCTGTGCCCACTGCCGATGTAGTCATCACTAACCCCACCCATGTGGCTGTGGCAATAAGATATGATGCTCCCAGTATGAATGCCCCAGTTATCGTGGCCAAGGGGATTGCACTAATCGCAGAGCGGATTCGGGAGATCGCAAAGGACAATAATGTCCCAATCGTAGAGAATCCCCCTTTAGCCCGGACTTTACATGAATTGGGTGAAGTGGGACAAGAGATACCGGTGGAGCTTTACCAAGCGGTAGCCGAAGTTCTGGCCTATGTATATAGACTATGATGACGTGGTTTCCCGGGGCGAAGGATCAGGAGAGGATAAGCAACTATGTCTACCCAGCTAAAAAGCTCTAGTTTAGTGGAGCGATTGGCATCTGGCAACGATATCGTCATAGTATTAGGCGTTGTACTTATAGTAGTTATGATGATTTTGCCCTTGCCACCGCTATTTTTGGACATATTACTGGCGGTCAATATTAGTTTGGCGCTGCTTGTCTTGCTTTTGACTATGAGTATCACCGAGCCATTACAGTTATCGGTATTTCCATCATTGCTTTTGATCGCTACCTTGTTCCGCTTGGCGTTAAATGTATCATCTACCCGTCTAATTTTGCTCCATGGGTTTGCCGGGCGGATTATTGAAGCCTTCGGTAATTTCGTAGTGGGGGGCAATTATGTAGTTGGCTTTGTGGTCTTTTTGATACTGGTTGTTATCCAGTTCGTAGTGATCACCAAAGGCGCCGAGCGTGTGGCCGAAGTTGCCGCAAGGTTTACACTAGATGCCATGCCAGGAAAGCAAATGAGTATTGATGCCGATCTTAACGCTGGTTTGATTACTGATGACGAGGCCCGTAGGCGGCGGCGAGATATTGAGCGGGAAGCCGATTTTTATGGCTCCATGGATGGAGCTAGTAAGTTTGTCAAAGGAGATGCAATCGCCGGCATTATTATTACTATCATCAATATCTTGGGAGGCTTTGCCATCGGTGTTGGACAACAGGGCCTTGCTCTTGGTGAAGCACTGCAACGCTATACGCTTTTGACAGTGGGAGATGGGTTAGTCTCTCAGATACCCGCCCTACTGATTGCCACCGCTACCGGGATCATCATCACCCGGGCGGCGTCTGATAATAGTATGGGGGTGGAGTTGACACAGCAGCTGTTCTCCGATGCCAAAGTGCTAAGAGTGGCTGGCGGTGTTTTGATGTTCTTTGCTTTGATTCCTGGCTTGCCAGTTCTCCCTTTTCTACTTTTGGGGGGTGCCACCGGAGGATTTTCCCATGCATTGCATAAGTGGCAAGTTAGTCAAGCGATGGCACAGCAACAACAAGTGGAAGAGGCTGAACTGGAGGAAACCAAGCGCCCAGAAAATGTGCTCAATTACCTACAGCTTGATCGCATTGAACTGGAAATCGGATATGGACTTATTCCCTTGGTAGATGCCAAGCAAGGTGGTGATCTACTAGAGAGAGTTACCATGATTAGAAGACAGATGGCCCTGGAAATGGGGTTAGTGATTCCCCCGGTGCGAATCAGAGATAACCTGCAGCTTGCCCCCGGTGCATATGCCATCAAGGTCAAAGGAGTAGTTGTAGCCGAAGGAGAGCTCATGCCTAACCATTACCTTTGCATGGACTCAGGTGGTGTGGTAGAACCCATAGCTGGTATTGAGACGAAAGAGCCTGCTTTTGGGCTGCCGGCACTTTGGGTGCCCGCGTCAGGAAGGCAAGAAGCTGAAATCGCAGGCTATACCGTGGTGGATCCCCCTTCAGTGCTAGCTACCCACCTAACAGAGATCATCCGTCGGTATGCCCATGAACTAGTGGGCCGCCAAGAGGTTAAACTGCTCCTCGATGGGCTAAGAGAAGAGTATGGTGCTGTTGTGGACGAACTAGTACCTAATGTCATGACTTTGGGCGAGATCCAAAAAGTCTTTCAAAACCTTTTGCGGGAGGGAGTATCTATTCGCAACCCCGTTACTATATTGGAATCACTGGCAGACTATGCGCCGGTGACTAAGGACACTGATCTACTTACAGAATATGTGCGGGAAGCCTTAGCTCGGCAGATATCTCAAAGCCACGTACATTCCCAGGGTTTTATCCCTGTAATCACCTTAGATCCTGGGATTGAGGATATGGTTGCCCAGGCAATTCAGCATACTGAGCGAGGTACCTTTGTTAATCTAGATCCTAAAGATGCCGGCCATCTTCTCGATGAGATGGCTAAGGCCTGGGAGAAAGCATCGGCTCAAGGCTATCAAGCGGTGATACTTTGCTCCCCGGCAATTAGGCTGGCTTTGCGGCGTTTAACAGAGCGGGCTTTACCATCACTTCCCATAATATCCTATAATGAGATTGCACATGATGCATCGGCACAAGCAGTGGGGATGGTGACATGGGCCCATGAAGGTTAAGCGGTTTGTTGGGGAGACAATACAGGAAGCTGTCGCACAAGTCCGGGATGAGTTCGGTCCCGATGCGGTGATCTTGGATACCCGATCCGGTAGAAGACGGGGGTTATGGGGATTATTTGGCAAGAGACAAGTGCAGGTGGTGGCAGCTTTAGAGGCTGAGCCCAATATGGCCTCAATCAGGCCTCGTAAGCGCAAAGCCCGGGAGAATTTGAAAGGCACCGAAGTGGCTCCAGCACCTCCTGAAAATAGCGTAAACCCACTCAATCTAGTTGGCTCTCCAGGGACACAGCAGGTTGATTCATCGCCAAGGGCTCTTGAAGTAGAGAGCCGGCCTGCCAAACTAGTCTGGCAGATGTACCAGGAGGCCGCCAAGGGTAGTGATAAAGTTTATGATGGGAAATCGTCGGCTGCCTCTGAGGTAGGGGCGGCAAGGGAAGATGTTACCCTTCCTTCGCCTTTGATTAGAATCGAGAAACGATTAGTTGAGAGTGAGATGGATGAAAAGTTAGCGAAGGCCATTGTGCAGTCGGTATGGAATGATATAGATGATCCCCTAGCATCACCTGAGGAGTTGGCCCGTTTAGTGGCTGAACGCATGGCCGCGATTTTGCGCTGTGTACCACCCTGGGAATTTGACGGGAGTTTACCCAAAGTAGTGGCATTAGTCGGTCCCACCGGTGTGGGCAAGACCACTACATTAGCCAAGATTGCCGCCAATTACAGTATTATTGCCGGTGCAGATGTGGGCTTGATCACGCTAGACACCCATCGCATCGCGGCAGTAGATCAGTTGCGCACCTATGCCCAGATTATTGGTATACCCCTCAAGGTGGCTGAGACTGCCCAGGAGGTCAAAGAGGCTGTCAGGGGCTGGTCGAGGAAGGATCTGATTTTGATAGATACAGCAGGAATGAGTCAGCGGGATACCCAGGGTCTGCGGTATGTGGAGGCGGCACTGGAATCGGTGACAGATATAGAAAGACATCTAGTTTTCAGCGCTACAACTCGCTATCGCGATCTGGTGGATATCATTCGCCGTTTTGATGAGGTGGGTTTTGAGCGTCTCATCGCTACTAAGCTTGATGAGACAACTAGTTATGGAATCTTACTTACCGCCTATGCTTTGACCCGGAAGCCATACTCTTTTTTAGCCGATGGACAAGCAGTACCGGAGTGTATACAGGCGGCAGATTGTAGGCAAATTGTTGAATTGATACTGGGGGATGCCTAGGTGCTAAAAGATCAAGCAGCAACTCTCAGAACCATAGCCGAGCAAAGCACATCCCGAAGGCAGCGGTTCCAACATAGTCGCGTAATTGTGATAGCTAGTGGTAAAGGTGGTGTTGGAAAGACCAATATCTCTGTTAATCTAGGAATTGCCTTAGCTGAACGGGGGCTTAGGGTTGCGATTTTGGATGCAGATATGGGCCTGGCCAATGCCGATATCTTGCTGGGGATTAATGCCCCTCATAATCTGTCCCATGTGATTAATGGGGAGCGGACTGTGATGGAAGTTATGGCCCGGGG
>JAAZMF010000186.1 GCA_012798955.1 Bacillota bacterium
CAAGCTTGCGTCTGGTTGTGGACACTGAATTCCCTCCCAGCCTTTGTTCTACTAGGTCCTGACAAAGGGCGGCGTACCCGGAGTCTTAGAGCGTGACACCCGGCACGACCATTGCTTGATGTAGAAAAAGCATCTACCACAGGCGGCCTCAGATATGTCTATTTGTGCGCCTTTGGAGATCACAACAGAAGCCGTCATCGTCCCGGCCCCGTTGCTGCAAGTTCTTCCCTTATTCCCTCTCGAACAAGATCCTAGTCAAGTTGCTGTTCTTCGGATACCACCTGCTCTTGTAGGCGTTCTCTGAGGGCCTGTCTATGCCAATCAGGAATAGGGAGCTGCTCACCCCCTGAGGCTATACGATCCCACAGTGACTGTAAATATGCCAGCTTCTCAGGAATTGAAAGAACATCGAAACTAGGTGGTGGCATCGGTAGGCGTGTAGACACATTATCTCCTCCTAGAACCAAAGTGCCTAGTAGGCAATCTCCTTCGAAACACCCGTTCGCTCTTTTGAGCTACTAACTTGCACCCACGCCGAAAGATGCCTCCCCAATTGTCAGTATTTCGGAGGGTTCACCTTGGTCACATGAAGAACGGAATGTCAGTAGATGTACTTGGTGCAACCGCCCACCTCTCCCGCTACAATGGGAGGGCAGGCACACAAACGTTGCCGCGGACAATGGTAAATGGCCTGAGAAGTCCCCCAATCCGGTGGTAGAACTCATACACTTAAAGCATAAGAAGGGGCGGTGGCCCCTTCTCCTCAATGGACTTAATGGACTTGGTTCTAGCTGTTTTAGCGAGCTCTATTTTGAACCTCTTCGGCCCTCTTGTGATAGTCCCTAAATGACTCTAAACCGAATTCCTGTTTAATCTTGGCAACTGGCCACTCGGAATCGTTGGACTCCAAGGTGAAAATATTCTCCTCTGAGAGAGCCTTAATGGTGACCTTTGTCCCCAAGCGCCTTTGGACCTCCACTAACTTCTGATACTGCAGATCTATATGAAAAACCTCTTTTTCTAGATCCACTACATGGGAAGTCCACCCCAACCACCTTGAACTGGAAGCCAGTATCTGTCCGGTTTTGTCTATTATCTTAGAATGGTTTGTGCGCACAGACGTGACAACATAGTAAAAGTGTGACCACGCGTATGCCTGTAAAGGAAAGCCTCCGTCATAGGCCGATGGCCACACCACCAATTCCGCGCCTTTGTCACTGAGATCCTGCCAAAGAGCCGGCCAGCCAACATCGTAACAGATGGCAACGCCAATACGACCGAAATCCGTGTCGAAGACTAGTGCTTCCCGGCCCGGCCTTACACCGATATTGTCAACCTCACCCATGGTGGGATGAACCTTAGCATAGCGACCCAGCATATTGCCGGCCCTATCTATGACCCAGGCCACATTATAAAGTTCTGAATCTATATGTTCATGTCCACCCGCCACTATGTAGGAATTTAGCTTCTTTGCGTGGCTAGAAAGCAGTTCAATGACTCTATCAGACACAGATGCGCTAACCGGTCCGGCACCTAATCCGGTTTCAAGAAAGACTTCGGGCAAACAGATCAAATCGGGTTTCATTCCCTCAAAGGTAGATAGTAAACTTTCCGTCTTCTTAAAGTTATTCTCCAGATTTGTACCCCGCAGGAATTCATCGTTAAAACAGGCTGTGATCACATTGGCTTTTCTAGGCATTATCAAGTGTCCTCCCTCTATGTTCTGATTTAATTTTCTGGATAACGGTGTAGGATGATTCACCGTTTCCGACGAGCCCTATCCTGTACCATTTCCGCTTCTTTAAGGTATTCCTGAAGCGATACTAAGCCAAATTCCCTTTTGATTCGACCCACGGGCCAATCGGGATCATGTGATTCCAATGTAAACATATCCTCTTCAGTAAAAGCCTGGATGGTAACACCCTTACCCAACCGGTGTTGTATCTCAATTAGCTTTTGGTGCTGCGAGTCGATCTCAAAGATTTCTTTCTCCAAATCCACTACGTGTGAAACCCATCCAGTCCACCTGGAGGTGGATGCAAGAATCTTCCCTGTTTTATCTATGACCTTCGAGTGATCAGTTCGAACAGACGAAACAACATAATAGGAATTTAGCCAGGCGTAAGCCTGCAGGGGAAAGCCACCATCATAGGCTGATGGCCAAATGACCAATTCTGCGCCACCTTTACCGAGTTCGTCCCACAACCCCGGCCACCCTATGTCATAACAGATGGACAACCCAATTCTCCCAAAATCGGTATCGAATACCGGGATGTCGGGCCCCGGCTTTAAGCCCCAGCCCTCAATTTCTCCCATAGTCAAATGATGTTTGGCATACCGCCCGAGGACATCACCATTTCGATCGATCAACCATGCAACGTTATAAACCTCAGACTCAATAACCTCATATCCGCTAGCCACGACATAAGAGCCCAGCTTTTTAGCGTTTCTAGACAAAAACTCTATAACTCTTTCGGCCATATCAAAAGTTGCCGGCCGCTTTGGCAAGTTAGTCTCAAGAAACACTTCCGGTAAGCACACAATATCTGGCTGCAGACCTTCAACCATCGAAAGCAGTTCCTGGGCTTTATCAAAATTCTTTTCCACAGCGCCTACACCCATGCGCTGGGCGTTAAAACAAGTGGTAACAACATGGACTTTGCGAGGCATTCTCCAACCCATCCCCCTTTTCATACTGCCCTATGCCATGTACTGTCCTTACCGACGGAAAAACCCATAGGTGTCTCCATTACCGATTGTCTTTGATCGTGTTTAGCAGTGCCATTATGTTCTCCGGAGGTGTACCAGGCATAATCATATTGGAGACCCCTACGACTATCCCGGATAATTCGTGGGCAACCTCCAGGGCTTCCATCACTTCCCGCACAACCTCATCTACTGAACCCTGATGCAGAACAGCCGGCCTGATTCCCCCTATCAAAGTGACATTGGGATAGCGCTCCCTTAACTCCCTTAGACCCATTCCTGCCCCTTTATCTATCTCGAAATAACCATCTATACCAATATTGAGGAACATTTCATCAGCTACAGGCCAAATATTCCCGTCGGTTCCATAAAAGTACAACATGCCATGCCCATGACAGGCATCTACCAAACTCTTTAGAGCTGGTGAAATTATAGATGAGAACATGGTTGGTGATATTATGGGGCCAGCGTTCCACGCAAAATCCTTACTATTAAAGTTAACGATCATGCCGGAAGCGGCTAACCCAGGGATGTCCTTTATTAGGCGAGTGGCTTTGGCTTTGAAGTATCGCTCAGCAAGCTCCGGCCATGCCCCAACCGCGATCAGTTCTTGCTCTGATTCGATGTCCACGTTGATTGCGCCACCGCCCATCTTGAGCAAATCGTTGGGATATTTATCTATAAGGTTGGCGGTCCTCTCGCTGCAATTTGGCTCGTAAGCTTCCGCTAGAGCTTCTTCCTCAAGCACCTGCTCTGTAAAAGCCTCGATGGTATTGTCGCGCTCATGATGTGTGTGCTTTGAACGCAGATATTTGTGTGTCAACAACTCAATCTCTGGATGGTAGGTAACTGTATACGGACCCAGCGAGGGGTCCTCAAATACGAAATTATACTCATCAAGCCTCTGAACGGGTGTCTCGTGCCAGCGCCAGTACTCCAAACGGAGAATATCTTGCTCTGAAGCCCGGGCCAAAGCTACAGCATCTTCTTCAGATCTAGCGAGAAATTCGTCGTGGGCCTGACGCCCCTCATAGCGGGCATTCATCTCCCGCCATTGTTGGATGGCACCTCCCACAAAGGCCTCACGACCAAGTATTACAGAAGCTGCGTAACCGGAAAACTGGATATGGTGAACCGGTATCTTGTCTACCGGACGGCGATCAATGGTTGCCAGAACCCGTTCCCGGGGTGTCATAGCCATACGACTTCGTCCCCTCCCAACATTGAATAAGGCCTTATCGTCCAGTCAAACCACTCATGGTCATTCCTTCAATGAAGTATCGCTGTGCAAAGAAGAACACAATTAGAACCGGTATTATCATGATCATCGTGCCCGCCATTAAGTGGTTCCAAGCAAAGCTAATGTAACCCATGAAACTGCGTAACCCCAGAGCCAGTGTGTATTTTTCATGGGACTGAAGGTAAATTAGTGGGCCCATGAAATCGTTCCAATCCCAAATGAATGAATAGATGAGTATAGTCACGATAAGCGGCACCGAGCTCGGGATAATTATCTTCCACCAAATTTGCAGCGTATTAGCGCCATCGATGCGCGCGGCTTCGTCGTATTCCATTGGGAGGGCGCTGAGAAATTGCCGACTGAGGAAGATCAAAAAAGCGGAACCGAAGTAAGTTGGAACAATCATGGGTAGCAACGTATCTACCCAGCCCAACATGCGAAACAGTACAAACGTAGGTATTAGCGTTACCACTGAAGGAAGCATCATGGTAGAAATGCAGACCATAAATAGTGCATCTCTGCCGGGAAACCGGAGCCGGGCAAAGGCATAGCCGATCAAAAGGCTACTGAATAAACGCCCGACCATGTTAAAGGCAGTAATGATGCACGAGTTCTTCAGAAAGGTGAGAAATGGAACAATTGTCCAAACCTCTAGGTAGTTCTTCCATACGACTGGTTTTGGTATTAGTGTGGGAGGCCATGAGATCTCTGCTCCAGAGAGTTTCAAAGATGTTGATATCGTTATGACAAGAGGGAAAAGCATTGAAAGGGCACCTAGGCCAATGATACCTAGCTTAACGTAATAAGGGAAGCGCTTCATCTTTAGACCTCCAGATAGCTATTTAGTCTCGTAATAAACCCATCTATCACTGAGCCTGAATTGAACAAGCGTAAACAGCAGCACTATGGCAAATAGGATCCACGCCATCGCGGAGGCATACCCCATCTTGAAGTAGTTGAAAGCATTCCGGTAGAGCAGAAGGACATAAAATAGGGTTGAGTTTTCCGGGCCTCCATTTGTTGCAATATAGGCACTGGTGAATACCTGAAACGTGCCAATGAAACTAGTGATCAGGCTGAAAAATATCATCGGGGTGAGCATGGGAAGTGTAATGTGCCATAGACACTTTGCATCTCCTGCGCCATCGATGTGGGCAGCTTCATAAAGCTGCGTAGGAATATTCTTCAAAGCACCGAGAAATATTGGCATGTTCCCCCCTACACCCCACAGTCCCATCATTACTAAAGCTTGTTTAGCGGTTCTTGGGTCCTGCAACCAAATTAGCTTAGGCAAGCCCACTTTTGCGAGGAGCCAATTGGCATAACCGTAGTCGGGGTTAAGTATGTACATCCACAACAAAGCAGTAGCCACTCCGGGTAAAATAGAAGGAAGGAAATAAATCAAGCGAAGCAACGTAATGCCCTTGATGTCTTTGTTCAGTAATAGGGCTATGATCATAGTCCCTATCACAGAAAGCGGAACATACAATAGTGCATAGTATGCCGTATTATAGAGAGACACATAAAACAACTCGTCATCAAAAAGAGCCAGATAATTACTGATTCCCGTCCATGAAGGAGGGCTTAATATTTCCCAATCGGAAAAAGAGAAGACTAACGACGCTATTACGGGGCCAGCTGTGAACACTATGAACCCTACCAACCAAAAGGATATGATGCCATAGCCCCATATCATATGTTCTCTGGCCAGAGCAGACCGTTTTCGAGCCATGATATATCACCCCACTAGATCGAGCTAAGTAACCTTTCCCCATCTGCTTGCCGATGAAACACCGATAAACTGCGATGCCGATTGCCGGGAACCAGGAGGGTGTTAGATCACCCTCCAACTCCCGACACTCTCTGTGCTAGAAAACAGGGGTTAGCTTAATCTTAGAGACCTTGTCTTTCGCCATATTTGCCGCTTCAGCAGCTGAGTATCTGCCGTTCCAAAGGCCCTCAAGAGCGGAAACGACGTGATCTCGGGCTTCTGCCCAACCGGGCACATACCAATGTGGGCGATATCCGTATTCTGCCTGAGTTTCGATAAACGTCTCCAAAAATCTCGTTGGACGTCCGTCTTTCGGTATAGCATACTGGCCCAACGATATTCTAGCCGGGAACCAGACTCCGTTCTCCGCCATTGTCCTTTGCGAAGAGTCGGACATAAACCACTCTATAACTTTCCAGGCGGCGTCCGGATTTTTCGAGCCTTTTACAACCGCGAAACCCTGCCCTCCGGAAATCTGTACGGGATTAGCTCCCTTTGGCAAGGGGCTAGTATCAAAGCGCTTGACAGGAACTCCAGGTTTATGCAAGTAGGAAATCTGTCCAATCCACTCATAGGACATACCGTATTTCCCAGCAGAGAAGGGTAGAAAACCGCCTGATCCCTGAGTGGCCGCAGTCTGCATTGCCATGGTCGGCGATAGCCCTTCTTCTACGAAAACGGCCAGTTGTTCCAAAGCCTTTATTGACTTCTCCGAGGCCATTTGAAATTCACTTAGGTCATCGTTATAGAAAGGTTCACCACCGTAAGCGGCATAGAGCGGATATAGTCGGTGGGGATCCCTACTGAAATCAAAGGGCCACTCGGCAACGTTTTTCAACTTCCGAGCCTTTTCAGTCATATCCTCAAGTGTCCAACCTTTTTCTGGATACGTCAGCCCGGCATCATCAAAGAGATCCATGTTGTAATAGACGCCATTGGGGCCGATATCGATGGGGACACCGTACGTAACCCCTTTAGCAGTGTAGTTACCCAGCCGAGCGGGGTACACGTCTTCGAAGGTCGCCTTCGCCTCTTGTGAACCTTCAATATAAGTATTTAGTGGCAAAAGCAATCCTCTATGGATATAGTCAGCAGCAACGTCACTAGGTACAGAGACTAGATCCGGTGGCGTTCCCCCGGCGGCCATAGTTAGAAGCTTTTGGCGCATCTCAGCGTAAGGTGTGAAGATCATCTTGACTTCTATGTCCGGATTTGCCTGCTCAAACTGCTCAAAAGCATCTTTAAAAAACGGTTCCCACAATTCTGGAGCGTTGAAGAAGTTCAGGAAGGTAACTTGTGTCTTTGCAAGGCCAAAAGTTGAGCTAACCACAAACATCATAATCAACGCAACTACAATAAGTAGGCTTTTCCTGTAAACCATCAGTGGCACCTCCATGACTATTCGCCTCATACCGACTCACATTCCAAACACCTACATCTGGTTTTCTTGCCCAACCACCTCCCGTATCGGTCATAGCCATAGTCTTCTCAAGCAAACACGATACTTCGCAAACAGTGTAGCCACTATTAGTTTATATCCTTAACAAAGACCTGTCAAGGCATCAAGTGTATAATAAGTAAACCAATCGCAAAATATCAAGATGATTGAAACAAAGTGAAGGGTAGGGATGACGGGGGGTTTGACCCCGTCCGAGTTCCCCAAGGGAAGACTGAGCCGAGCCGTGGTTGTCAAGATCCTATTGACGTAAGCTTGATGCTTCCTCTACTCCAAAAATGAGTTCACTCTTCCGGGCCAAGACTAAAGCCGCAGCTCCCCGAGCGCCGGCCTCGTTACCCATTGTTGAATGTATAAGATTTAAAGCCCTTAAGGGGTGGGACATGCTTCGCTTGCGAAGAGTTCTTTCCAGTGGCTTCAGTAGTAACGCACCGGAATTGGCCCCTATAGGCCCGCCCAAAACAACGGTATCGGGATTGAGAACATTTACGAGATTTGCTATGGCAATACCCAAATATTCAGCCGCCTCTTGAATAACCCGCAAAGACAAGCTGTCACCTGCTTCTGCCGCTTCGCAAACGGATTTCCCGCTAATAAGCTGTAGATTGCCAGTGTTCATTTCCTCCAGAATACTTCTGTTTCCACTGCGGATAAGCTCTCTGGCCCGGGCCGCCATGGCCGGGCCTGACACATATTGTTGAAGACATCCATGATTTCCACAAGGACAAGGCCGACCGTTGGGCTCAACCGTAACATGGCCTAACTCCCCCGCACTAGAATTGGCGCCTTGCAGCATTTGTCCCTCAAAAAAGAGTGCAGCCGCGACCCCAGTGCCAATCCCGATGTATACCAAATTCCGGCTGCCTACACCACCACCGTAGCTCACTTCTACAAGACCTGCGGCTTTGTGACGGTTGATAACATAGACTGAAACACCAAGCTTGGCCTCTAAAAGTTTCCGAACAGGTACATCAACCCATCCCAGGTCCGCGGCACTCCTAATCACACCAATCTTCCCGTCAACCAGACCAGGTACCCCAAGCCCTACACCGGGAAGTACTGGTTTTGAAAAGCCGTCCAGGATGCGATAATAACCATCGACAAAGGCACCGACGGCATCCTCAGGCCTATTCGTATTTATGGCAACAGAAAGACTTTTTCTCACTTGGCCCCGTAAATCAACTAACACAAGCATCCAATCAGAATCCACAAGTTCAGCGCCAACAGCATACCAAGCATATGGGTTGAAAGCCAACAATACCGGTGGTCTTCCGCCCCTAGAATCACCTATCCCCTTCTCATGCACCAAATCTAGTTCCAAAAACGTCTCCACGATATTGGAGACTGTGGCGCGACTGAGTCCCGAAAGGCGGGCCAGTTCAGCTCTGGAAACGGTGGATTTGGCTTCGATTAGCGAAAGTAGGGTTGCAGAATTTATCTGTCGCACCAGTTCAGGTTGCGCTGCTTCACGTAGCATTTCTGTACGTCCTTTTCTCAGTTAATAGAAGGCAATCGACAAGTTCTAACCGCCTTTCAGTATAAGGTACACCCCTTTGTTTGTCAAAGCGATTTGCAAAGTTTTGCCCGGAACCGATTCTACAGTTCTTTGCACAACATGCTAAGGAAGCTTTAGAGCATTTCACCGAGCAAACATATCATCAACGCGGCTGGAACATACCTTTTCATAACATCAGTTGACGTCTGTGAGCTAGCCACCTGCAACATTACATAATGTTGACAACCCTTTGTAAAAGCCGTAAACTATTGTTGGGATTGTCGTAAGAGACCAAAAGGCTATCTGAGAAGGGGTTGATCTAGTGAGCAAGAGTTTCAGGGTATTAGTAATGCCCACCGGGGAACTGTTCAACGACCTTTTCCCCACCCAAGTTATAGATAGACTGTCTGCATTCGCCGACATAAAACGGAATACACAACCACAGCTCACGAAGGAGCAATTACTAGAACTGACCAAAGATGTCGATGCCATCATAACCAGTTGGGGATCGCCTTTGATTGATGAAGAAGTTGTTTTAAATAGTCCCAAGCTTAAGTTCATTGGGCATGCCGCCGGAAGTATTAGACCGATTGTGACTCCCGATGTCTTCGAGCACGGTGTTACAGTGTCCAGTAGTGCGGGCATCATTGCCGAATTCGTTGGTGAAGCTTGCTTACTTTCGGCTCTGTCGGGATTTCGAAATCTTGTAGAAAATCATCGCGATATGCAAGAGGGAAATTGGCGAGGCGCTGACTACCACGAGCATGACAGCCTGATTAGGCAGGATGTTGGTTTGGTGGGGCTGGGCATGACCGCAAGAGAATTTCTAAAACTCCTAGCCCCCTTCAATTGCAGGGTCCGTGCATATGACCCGTTTGTATCGCCGGGCGATGCGACACGGCTCGGCGTTGAGTTGACCGAACTTGATCATCTACTTGCCGTGTCTAAGGTAATATCCCTCCATGCGGCTTCGTTACCTGAGACTAGGCACATGATCGATGAACGGCGTCTAGGGCTAATTCAGGATGGAGCCCTCTTGATCAATACAGCCCGGGGAGCGCTTATTGACGAGGAGGCTCTAGTTCGAGAGTTGAGCACCAATAGGTTTAAAGCAGTTTTGGATGTCTACGAAATGGAACCATTGCCTCCTGAGAGCCCCCTTCGGAGAATGCCGAATGTTGTTCTAACTCCCCACATTGCCGGCCCGGCCTATAAGCGCCGATGGGAAATGGCCCTGGGTATGGTAGAGGATTGTGAAGCGATCCTCAGAGGAGGCAAAGCCAAACACGCCGTGGACAAGGGATTGCTGGACCGCATAGCCTAGCTGTTTACTTTGTGATGAGGGAAGGATGTGGAACCGTGGATAAAGTGACGTTCTCGGTATTTAGCAAACCGTGGGGGGAGCTGTCGATTAGGGCATTGGGCCAACTTATCAGGGAATTCGGATTTGATGGCGTGGAGCTCCCTGTACGTCCCGGATTTCAGGTTGAGCCGGAGCGAATACGAATTGACTTACCTAACGCCAGCAAAACCTTGCGAAACGAAGGCGTGGAAATAACCAGTATCGCCGGGCCAGTAACGGAAGATGCCTTTGAGGCCTGTGCAGAGGCCGGTATTCCCACTATAAGGGTAATGTATCGCGTGAATGAGGATGGGTACATAGCCTCTGAAGCAGCTGCTAGACGGGAGCTCGATGCGCTTACACCATTCTGCGAGAGATACGGGATCAAAGTCGGTGTACAAAATCATTGCGATTTCTTTGTACCGCCAAACTCCTTGGGATTACGTAGTCTGTTAGAGGACTACGATCCGCGGTATATCGGCGCAATCTGGGACGCGGCTCATACAGCCCTGGACGGGGAAGAACCGGAAATGGGGCTGGATATTGTATGGTCCCATCTTTGTATGGTGAACTTGAAAAACGCATATTGGCGTCGTACGAATGGCCCAGAAGCAGAAGAAGTAGAATGGAGTGTCTACTGGACCAGTGGGCGGCAAGGCTTGGCTTCATGGCCTCGAATAGCCGAATACCTCAAGAATAGGTCCTATTCCGGCGTCATCTGTCTAACCGCGGAATACAGTGATACTCAGGAAGTCAATAGACTGACTAAAGAAGATATTGCTTGGGCAAAAGAGCTCTTCGGAGTTGGCTAAACCGTATTTCCGGGGTGTAAGGGAGGTCTATATTTGCGCAATACAGATATAAAAATCGTTGGAGCGACTGTCTACTTTATTCCTGTGGAAACCCGCATACCTTTGAAGTTCGGTCATGAGACGTTGACCCATGTGACTTGCGCACGGGTATGTTTGACGGTAATAAACGGCACTGGTAGAAAAGTCTGCGGATGGGGTGAAACCCCTCTTAGCGTGCAATGGGCGTGGCCAAGTCAAAGTTCCTATGATATGAGACATGTAGCCATGCAAGAGTTCTGTCGCGTGCTTGCAGACGCTTGGCTGGGCTTTGGCTTGAGCGGACACCCGATGGAAATCGGTCATGCATTTTGGCAATGGATTCTACCCGCGGAGCTCACCAAGTTCAATGCTCAGCGCCAAGCAGGGAAGGAATCAATGCCATGGCTTGCCGCCCTGATCTGCTCTTCAGCCTTTGACATAGCACTGCACGATGCGTACGGTCACGCAAACAATCTACCGGTTTACGAGACATATACGAAGGAATTCATGAATGCAGACTTGGCCCACTATTTTGGGGTAACACTTCCCAAGAGTGGTTCTTTCAAGGGAAAATATCCAGGAGATTACCTCAACCCTAACCCTCCTCAAGAGGTAGTGGCTTGGCACCTTGTCGGCGGTAAAGATGCAATAGATAGTACCGAGCTTGACGGTGAAAGCATCGACGACGGGTACCCGGTCTTGCTTTCAGATTGGATTGAGCGAGACGGACTTAAGTGCCTTAAGGTGAAACTGCGGGGCAATGACTCTGCCTGGGATTATGCCCGGCTTGTAAAAGTTGGGGAGATTGCCCTTCAACACGATGTAGTTTGGCTTACCACCGACTTCAATTGTACAGTTGATGATCCCCAATATGTGACAGATATTCTAGATCGTTTGTTGATTGAACACCCGAGGGTCTATGGCATGATTCTCTATGTGGAACAGCCATTTCCATATGATTTGGAGGCCCATAGAATCGATGTAAGCAGTGTATCTGCAAGAAAGCCCCTTTTCCTAGACGAGAGTGCACATGATTGGCATCTGATAGAAGTTGGACGCTCGCTGGGATGGACGGGTGTGGCTCTAAAAACATGCAAAACCCAAACCGGAGCAATATTGAGTCTTTGCTGGGCAAAAGCCCAAGGGATGACCCTGATGGTACAGGATCTAACAAACCCAATGCTTGCCCAGATTCCCCATGTGCTGCTAGCGGCCTACGCCAACACCATTATGGGGGTAGAGACTAACGCCATGCAATTTTACCCTGAGGCATCGCTACCGGAAGCTGCAGTTCACACTGGTCTGTACCAACGGGCAGATGGTAACGTTAACCTTAGTACACTTAGAGGCCCCGGCTTCGGGTATCGCATAGAAGAAATTGAGAGGGAATTGCCGCCGCCTGCCCTATCCGTAGAAATATAGAGCACTCGGAAAGGTGAACAGGCACTATCAATCAGGGGACGATACATCCTACTTTGGCTGATCAAGTCCAAGATTTCGGGCAGTTTGACCCTTTGTTTAGGATGGTTTTTGGCCCACCAAGGAGCAGGTATAGAATGATTACTAGGATTGGTGTTGCAGTTGTTGGATGTGGAATGATTGGGCAGTTTCATCTTGAAGCGATGAAAAACTTACCCGAATTTGAGGTCATCGGCGTCTGGGATGCGAACCCTAGTTTAGCTGCCGAGGTAGCCCAAAAATGGAATATAAGACCCTTTTGTTCTTTTGAAGAGATCATAAACGATCAAAAGGTCGGAATGGTAGATATTTGCCTTCCCAGTGGTCTCCACGGAAAATATGGTGTTGAAGCAGCAAAGGCTGGCAAACATGTGATGGTGGAAAAACCCATTGACATCACTATTGAAGCTGCAAAACAGTTAGTTGACGCTTGCAAAAGTTCCGAAGTATTTCTAGCGACAATCCTCCAGAATCGATTTTCACCTTCGGTTGCTAAGGTCAAGGACGCCCTCAATAAAGACGTATTGGGAAGGCTGTTATATGGTGAAGCAACCATTAAATGGTATCGGCCAAAGGAATACTACACAGCCCGCCTGAGCAGGGGAACTCTCCAATACGATGGGGGCGGTGCCCTAATGAACCAGGGGATCCACACCATTGACCTGCTTCTCTGGTTTATGGGGGACGTGAAACACACTAGAAGCTTGGTAAAGACTTCACTGCACCCAATAGAATTGGAGGACCTGGGTGTAGCTATAGTCGAGTTCGAGTCCGGGGCCATTGGAACCATCATCGGATCTACTGCTATGAAACCCGGCTTCCCTGAAAGCATAGAGCTATATGGTGAAAAAGGTTCTATCGCCCTAGAGGCCGGACGAATTATCCGGTGGAAAGTAGATGGTACTGAAGAAGGGCCGCACCTCGATGGCGTACCCGTGGGTTCAGGCAGCTCAGATCCAGGAGGCATTCCCATAGAAAATCATATAGCACAATTCAGGGCCGTTGCACAAGCGATTCTGGCCAATGAACAACCGCCGGTCAGCGGTGAGGAGGCCATTAAGCCCCTTCAACTGATTTTGGATATCTATCATATGAGTGGAAAATAAGACAGTTTCGTGGTATGAGGGGAAGGGGGCGACATACCCCCCTTCCCTTCAATATTGGCCGATCCAATGGCCCTTTCTTAGCTAATACAGGCACCTCTACATCTGGCCATTGTGGACCCCATGGATTACGTTGACCTGTTCGCTCGATGAACAAACTGACATCTAGGCACTCCATGTGAAAACTAGAAGAGGGAGGAGGCGGGGACAATGTCGGAAGGAATTTGCCCCCGTTGGGCAAAGCGGGTATCTCGAGAGAAAATCCTACGTCTCTACCAAAAAGATGCCCAGGGCATACTAGACGAGGAGCTGCTCGATGACGTGGCATATGGCCTATTGGCCCGCGCTGAAGCGATTACAGCAGTGACTCGGGCCCATACCGAGGGCCTCTACCCCTGCGCGGCTTGTGGGAAGAACATCTTACTGAAGGATCGCTCCAACAAGGACCCCATCTTGCGGTGCTCTTGCGGTTGGGAGATGTCTAGGCACGACTACCACAAAAGTTACAAGCGTAAGCAACTAGTAGGAGGAGCCGCACAGCCCCTCATTGATCGTGCTATAGTCACGTTTCCCGGCAGAGGCACCCCCCAGGAAAAAATGCGATGGATCGATGGGCTAATCCATGGATTCCATGGAGAATTGAAAGGCGAATACTACCGCCCCATGGCCGTCAACTTTATCGAAGGCAATACTAGGGCAGTCGTAGACTTGATTTATTCTCTAGCCTATAGTAATCATTCTTCCATACAACCACAGAAAGATGCCTGGATGCGTAAACTTGAACAGTCCTATGTGAGATATCGGCCTCAAATGGACTGCCATGAGTAAGCTGCACACGGGAAACCGGTCATGTTCTCTCTACTTCTCTTGAATGCATTTTCAGCCCTTAACAGCGCCGGCTGTTAAGCCCTCGATAAATGCCTTTTGCGCGAACTGGAACAGGATAATTGCCGGAATCATAGCAAGAGTAGCGGAGGCCATAGTGGCTCCCCACCTAACCTGATTCTATACACTAAAATAGGCAAAGTCTATGTGGCTGACGCCGACCCGCCCCGCGTCAAAAGCCAAATCAAGTCGAAAAAGTCGAAGATCCAAATCGTTCATATTCCCCCAATATGCGAATGGTCTCTTGCCTAGTCTGTTAGTTCCAGCAATGTATTTCAGACGTTGTGACATAAGGGCATCTGGTAGCCCAGTGCCACGGCCCGCCCGTTAAAATGAAGTCCTTATTCACTTCAGACATTCCAGGCGCTTCTCCTTGTAGGTCGCGCCCTTACCCAAAACCTGTTGGTTAAGGACACGCTTAATTTCTGGAACAACATCGCCGATCCGTAAGAAACCCCATGCCAAGGCGTGGTATTAAGCATATGGCAGACATTTTCTTGAGAAAGAATGCTAATACACGTGAGTCTAGGTGGGTTTTCCGAAGCGATACCGCTTGAGGGGTAATCAGAGTCCTAGGGCTGGGTCTTAAGGCCATACGAAAAACACCTGATCTCTTGATTAAACCAATGATCTGAGCCGAGGCTAGGTAGGCCCAACACATATACAAGCCCCGCCTTGGCAAAGGTGGGGACTTGTTCTTCATCTATTTATATGTACGAGGCAGACCATAGGTATAGAGCCTGAAGACGTTTTTTTGCCTTTGTGTATCTGTGGCCCTTCGAAAACTACATCAACCCCGCTCGGAATTACAGTAAGATTTTAATCTGGCTAGGCAGGACCGTTTTCGGGAGCTCCACCCTTGCTGCCCGTAGTCTATTTACCACCTGACAAATCCTGACGTCAGCAGCTAAGCTGACTAGTAAAAGCGCTTCGCCTATGGGCATATCCAAATATCGGGCTAAAAAGTCGGTCATATCCTCGACGGCAAGCCAAATTGCCTTTTCCAGCTCCTCATGGGAAGCAATCGTGATCCAGTTCGAGCTTGTCTCGACCATAGGCCGCTTTAACGGCATGCCGGGCACCACATCCACTTCGATATCCACCTTGGCTTGAGTCTCTATACCCATCCCATTGATTTCCCCGTCACCCATTGCTGTATGGACATCACCAACGCTTAAGAGTGCACCCGGAACGAATACTGGAAGATAAACAGTTGCTCCAGCAGTTACCACGGAAGCATCCATGTTACCCCCATGGTCACCAAGGCTCTGGGTGGCTACTCGTCCCTCCTTTGGTGCAGTTCCTATTACTCCAACCATGGGTCGTTTGGGAATGATAATCCCCGGCGCAAAAAACACATCTTCTTGCTCACTATC
>JAAZMF010000187.1 GCA_012798955.1 Bacillota bacterium
TAAGTCTGATCAAGATTGAGCAATTGCTCTTCATAGATGTCCAGTTCACACATATCCTCTTCGCCTTGCCAGTGCATACAGTTCTCGCAGCTAATATCCTCAGGGGCAGGCTTTGAGGCTAAAGGACCCCGTTGAATCGGCGAGTATTCGCTACAACTTTGGCCTACAGCCATCATCTCGTCTTGGTTAGGCATGCAATCTCCTCCATTTCATGGCCGCAAATGCGGCTTATGCAATGGTAGTCTGTCCCGAATTTGTCGGTCTATGCCGCCGCTAAATGGCCAATCCCCTCAAGTCTTCCCAGCTCCTGCCCTTGTAAATGGGCAGGCCCTATGCTATAATTAACGTGTCGAACGGGGATTACTTGGAAGGGTGGGGTCTCTTTGAAGCTGACCGCCGATTTCTTTTGGAAGCTGTTTGAAGCTACCGGTTCGATCAAGGCTTACTTAATGTATAAGCAATATCGCACAATAGGTGCAATTATGAATTAGCAGTATCTGCAGTTACAGATGAACAGAGGCGATGATGGAGAAGAGTAGCTAGGATGTATCACCTGCAGGGACGAAGTGCCACAGACTGGAAGCATTTCGGGATGTTACCCTTGTGAAGTTCACTCCTGAGCCGTTGGCTGAAAACGAGGTTGTGAGTAGGCCATACCGGGTATCCGCCGTTACAAGGAGAGGGCAGGCGCCTCATAGGCCTATATGAGTTTGCCCGACATAGTGGATTTCCGCTGACCTATTTGGGTCTTTTGGAAATAAGTAGGATGGTACCGCGCAGGTTGTCTTTCGTTCCTAACGGAAGGCGACCTTTTTTGTTTATGGGATAAATTGAGAGGTGGTTAGTATGCGGAAGCGATTGGAGCATTTGAAGGCGGAGGCTTGGAAATATATCAACGATGCTAAGAAGACCGGGGAGCTTGATGAGATCCGGGTTCGCTACCTAGGCAGAAAAGGCGAATTGACCGCCTTGCTTCGAGGCATGGGCCAAGTGTTGCCGGAGGACAGGCCAGAAGTAGGTAGGCTAGTCAATGAGCTACGCAACCAGCTAGAGACTTATCTAGAAGAGCGGAGGCAGATGCTGGAACTAGCAGAGCTAGAGCGTAGCCTTGAACTGGAGACTATAGATATATCACTACCGGGGCGGCAACCACCCCTTGGCCATGTGCATCCACTCAATCAGGTACTCGAGGAGACCAAGCGTTTGTTTATCAGTATGGGTTTTCAGGTGGTGGAAGGGCCGGAGGTTGAACTTGATTACTATAATTTCGAGGCCTTGAATCTGCCGCCAGACCATCCCACCCGGGACATGCAGGATACGTTTTTTATTTCCGATGATATCCTGTTACGCTCCCAAACATCGCCAGTGCAGGTGCGAGTCATGGAAAAGCAGCAACCACCGGTGCGCATTATTGCCCCTGGGAAGGTCTATCGGGTGGATCTCGATGCCACCCATTCTCCCATGTTTCATCAGGTAGAAGGGCTGTTAATCGACGAGGGCTCTACTTTCGGTGATCTGAAAGGCATCCTCAATGCGTTCCTTGAAGCCCTATTTGGTAAAGGGCGAAGGGTACGATTTAGGCCCAGTTTCTTCCCCTTTACAGAGCCCAGCGCTGAAGTGGATGTTGAATGTATCATGTGTAATGGTGGCGGGTGCCGAGTGTGCTCCCAAACTGGATGGTTGGAGATACTAGGTTCAGGTATGGTAGATCCTAGGGTGTTGGAGATGGTTGGATATGACCCCGAAAGATATCAAGGTTTTGCTTTTGGTGTTGGGATGGAACGGATTGCTATGCTCAAATATGGCATAGATGATATCCGCCTCCTATTTGAAAATGATATGCGCTTCTTGACGCAGTTCTGATTAAGGGACTTTCGGGGAGGGAGGATGTGACTTATGCGTATATCCTATGATTGGTTGAAAGATTACGTTGATGTTGATGTACCGGTCGTTGAATTGGCCGACCTCTTAACATTGTCTGGTTCCGAGGTGGAAAGTGTTGGTCCGCTGGGCCCAGATTTGCATGGGAAAATCGTTGTGGCGAAAATTACTCACCTTGAGGATCATCCGACAGGAAAGCTACAGGTGGCCTTGGCAGATATCGGCGAAGGCTCTCGGAGGATAGTAACCGGCGCTCCCAATGTAGCTGTAGGACAAAAGGTGCCCCTGGCGCTGGCTGGGGCTACATTGCCAAGCGGGCAGGTGATTGAGACTGCCGATTTTCAGGGCATCGTGTCTCAGGGGATGCTATGCTCACTATCAGAACTGGAATTAGGTGATGATAATAGCGGGATCATGATCCTTCCAGATGATACACCGGTAGGGCTTCCCTTAGCTGAGGCCTTACAGCTTGATGATACGATTATCGAATTGG
Source organism: Bacillota bacterium (assembly GCA_012798955.1). Taxonomy (GTDB): domain Bacteria; phylum Bacillota; class Limnochordia; order DTU087; family DTU087; genus JAAZMF01. The sequence continues at coordinate 2,375 of JAAZMF010000187.1, forward strand.
AGCTATATCCCAATCGGCCTGATTGTTTGTCAGTAATCGGTATAGCCCGTGAAGTAGCGGCCATTACAGGTAAGGATTTGAGAACGCCTGAGATTACTGTGGTGGAAAAGGGAGAACCCATAGACGCCTTGACATCTATCACTGTAGAAGATCCTGAGCTTTGCCCTCTATATACTGCCCGCATCGTAAAAAATGTACATGTGGGACCATCGCCTTTATGGCTACAACAACGGGTTACAGCAGGGGGCATGAGACCCATCAACAATGTTGTAGATGTCACGAATTATGTGCTGTTGGAGATGGGGCAGCCACTTCATGCCTTCGACTATGATACGTTAGAGGAAGGTCGGATCGTTGTGCGGCGGGCTCGGCCACAAGAGATGATCACGACTTTAGACCATGAGGATAGAGTCTTGGATCCTGATACTTTGGTGATTGCCGATGCCGAGAAGCCTGCTTGTATTGCAGGCATCATGGGCGGTGCCATTAGTGAAGTCACGGACAAGACAAGTAGCATCCTTTTGGAGGCTGCCATTTTCCACGGGGCAAACATTCGCCGTACTTCCAGGAGATTAGGCTTGCGCTCAGAGGCTTCTGCTAGATTCGAAAAGGGGTTGGATCCCCAGGGAGTAACTAAGGCGCTAGATAGAGCTGCACAGTTATTGGCAGAGATTGCTGGAGGCGAGGTCTGCCAAGGTGTGGCGATTGCTGATGCAGTAGAGAGACCGGAAATTGTGGTGAACCTGCGGCCTAAGATGTGTAACCGTCTTCTAGGTGTGGAGATTCCAGTGGCCAACATGATTGATATCTTGGAGCGTCTGGGGTTTGAAGTCACCAAACAGGACGGACAGCTTGAGGTGAAGGTACCTTCCCATCGGCTGGATATTGAACTTGAGGCCGACCTGATTGAAGAGGTGGCACGGCTCTATGGATATGATCGGATTCCTGCCACATTGCCAAAGGGGACTGGGAGGGGTGGGGAGGACGAGCGTCTTAATGTGATCGGTGATATTCGTAATCTGCTTGTGGGAGTGGGTCTTACGGAGACCATGACCTATAGTTTTGATTCACCGACTAGTTATGATAAATTGCGCCTTCCGGCTGACCATAGACTTAGACGGGCTGTGACTATCCGCAACCCCTTAACAGAGGACATGGGTATCTTGCGGACCACTCTTATATCCCAGATGCTTGAGGTGGCCCGGCACAATGTTAGGCATCAACAAGGAGATTTGCAGATCTTCCAATTGGGTGCAGTATATATCCCCAAGGAATTGCCCATTAAGGAGCAGCCAGATGAATTGCAGACTTTGGGTATATTGCTTATGGGAAATTATCCGCGGGAGTGGGGCTTTCCGCCTCGGGTAGCCGATTTCTTTGACCTTAAGGGCCTTGTTGAAGCACTCTTTGACAGTTTGGGCGTAGAATGCCAGTGGAAGGCGGCTAATCACCCAAGTTTCCACCCGGGCCGGTGTGCCACTGTGCAAATTGGGGATAATATACTCGGTATTCTTGGTGAGATACATCCTGAGGTAGGCAGTAAATGGGAGCTACCGGCACGGGCATATGTAGCGGAGATCAACCTTGAGCATGTCCTTCCTTTTGTGGGCAGGGAAATACAGGTAGAAAAGCTGCCTCGTTTCCCAGCAGTGGCCCGGGATTTGGCTCTAGTGGCTCCCGACGATATTCCTGCCGAGCGCATTCTCAAGACTATCCAAGCCCATGGTGGGGAGCTAGTGAAAGGCATTACACTGTTTGATGTATATCAAGGTCGACAGATACCAGCCGGCCATCGCAGTCTAGCGTACTCTATTCGGTATCAGGCCCCTGATCGTACTCTAACAGATAAGGAAATTCAGGCAGCTGAAGATGCTATAATGGATGGACTTAAGGAGGAGCTAGGGATAGGGCGCCGATAGCTTGTGGAGTGTGGCATATGGGGGGACAGGTAGCGACTGATGGGCCCCCCTGCAGGAATTCGGCGCTCAAACCTGGAAATACTGGTTTAGACATTGGGCCTTACTGAAGTAGAGGGGGGATTCCCATGTCCCAACGACCAGAGCCCCAGGAGGTTCATAGCGTGCGGGTCCGTATAGTCGGTGACGAGTATAGCATCAAAGGCAAAGGCAGCCCCGATTACATCAAGCAACTAGCTCAGGTAGTGGACAAGTATTTGAGCCCGGTTGTACAGCAGTTTCCCAATTTGCCCCGCAACCGGGCCAGTATTTTGGCACTGATGAATATGGCCGATGATCTGGAAAAGCAAAAACAGGAGAATCGGGAATTGATGGAGCTGGTTGCCGAGATCGAGAAGTGAGGCTGAAGCCATGACTTGGGTAGATGCGATAATCGTGTTGTTGTTGGTAGTGATGATGCTCAAGGGCTTTGTGAAGGGCCTCGTTAGGGAAGGCTGTGAACTAGCGGGCATTGTGTTCGCCATTTTTTGCGCGTATAGGAACTATCATTATTGGGGCGATGAGCTGATATATCGGTTCAAGTTACCGGAGTTAGTTGCCCGCTCTTTGGCTTTTGGTGTTATTGTTATCGTAATCACCCTTTTGGCAGGTCTTGTGGGGGTTTTCTTAAGTAGAGTACTACGATATACCCCCGTGGGCATTTTGGATCATATAGCAGGGATAGGCCTCGGTTTTGCTAAGGGGTTTATCTTGACCTGTATCTTGTTGGTTTTGCTTGCCCAATTGCCACTAGAGGGTCTCAACGCAGCACTAAATCGCTCACCCCTAGCCCAGCAGGTGCTAGGGGTTGTGCCTCGCATTTATGATGGATTAGGTGGTTTGTTTCCCCCTGAATTTCCTAACTGGCACGAAGGTGATAACTATCCTGGCACTCAAAGCCCTTTGCCTGGGATAATCAGGCCTTCAGAACCAGTGGTTTAGGTTGGGCAACACCTTGTTGGGAGGCCATATACATACATGACCAACTTGGCTCTAGCTAGGGCTTTTTTTGAAATTGCTGATTTGATGGATCTTGATGGTGATAATCAATTCAAAGCCAATGCTTATCGGAAGGCTGCTAGGACCATTGAGGCCCTGCCTGAGGATATCAAGGATGTGCATGACGCAGGCAGATTGCAGGATATTCCTGGGATCGGGCCGGCCTTGGCCGCGAAAATCAGAGAGTGGATACTCACAGGCAGTATCAAACAACTTGCCAGCTTGCGGCGACGGATACCAGAGGAATTGGTGGAAATAACTAGCATAGCCGGTGTGGGGCCGAAGTTAGCCCATCGACTCCACGATGAACTAGGCATCACAAATATCGACGAGCTGGAGGCGGCTTGTCGAAAACGCCAAATACGCACTCTAAAAGGCCTGGGAGCCCGCACGGAATGGAACGTGCTTAGGGGTATCGAGGCCTTTCGTCAAAGAGAAGGCCAAGTCTTACTTGGGGTGGCTTGGCCCATTGCAGAAGAGATCAAAGCCCATTTGGAAATCTTACCCACGGTAGAAGCAGTCCACGTGATGGGCGCTTTACGCCGCCGAGAGGAATTGGTTGCTGGGATAGAACTGATTGTGGCTAGTTCAGATCCGGCACAGGCCTTAGCCCAACTGGCCGATCTACCCTATGCTGCCAGCGAAGTAGATATCCAAAATAGTAATGGCAATCTGCTCCGGGGAGCTCTGCAGCTTAGGGCTGGTCCTCGGCTAGAAGTGGCAGTTAGTGAGCCATCCGCATTCCCCTTAGCTCTTTGGCAGGGAACGGGCACTGAGACCCACATCGAAGCTTTACTAACCTTTGCTCGGGAGCATGGCTTTCAGATAGAAGATAAGGGCATCTGGATTGATGGTAAATGGGTGATGCCCAAGAGTGAGCATGAGTTATATGAGCTAATTGGCTTACCTTTCATCCCACCAGAGATGCGAGCAGGCAAAGGCGAGATCGAAGTCGCAGTCAAGGATGGCTTACCAATATTGGTGGAGCTAAGGGACTTGAGGGGGGATCTACACTGTCATTCCAGGTGGAGTGATGGAGTTTTGACCCTTGAAGAGATGGCCCGGGCAGCCCAAGCTAAAGGCTATGAATACCTCGCTGTTTGCGATCATTCGCAGTCTCTCAAGATTGCCCGTGGACTTGATCCCGAGCAACTCAAAGAACAACATCGGGATATTCTCCAGATTAGGGAGCGCTTAGGATTTAATTTATTGTCAGGTACTGAGGTTGATATACTGGCCGATGGCAGTCTAGATCTGCCCGATAGTGTGTTAGCTAGGCGGGACGTGGTCGTAGCATCTATCCATAGTGGTTTTCGACAAGATGAAAAGCAGTTGACTATGCGGGTGATGAAGGCCATGGAAAATCCCCACGTGGATATCATCGGCCATCCAACTGGAAGGCTTTTAGGGAGACGGGCACCCTACGCCATAGACATGGAGAAAATCATGGAAAAGGCGGCAAAGACCGGCTGTGTTCTGGAGATAAACGCCTCCCCAGACCGCCTAGATCTTAATGATGTTCATGCCCAAATGGCCCAGACCTTAGGCGTAAAGATTGCCATTAATACCGATGCCCATAGCCGCGCCGAGCTAGAGAACATGTATTTGGGACTGAGTGTGGCTAGGCGGGCTTGGCTGGCGACTGATGACGTAATCAACACTTGGTCATGGCCGGCAATTCAGCAATACTTCTCCTAAAATCGCCAAAGGCGGTGTGATTTGCCGAAAGGTTTATCCTTGTTACAGTCAAAGTGTTACCAGTAAGCTGTGGGCTCCATCCCAGCTCAAGCCGCATTTACAGCTTTCTATACACTAGCCACTGTTACAGGGGGAGATCGATTTGGCCCATATGCGCCCCAGGGAAAAAACTATAACGCTTCAGTCCAATGCCTTGGTGACGCTGTTGTTGCTGTTGCTCTCATTTATCCTGGGGATAGGAGGGCCAGAGAGTGGAGCCGGGTTGCCCGGCCCAGGAGATTATGATAAAGCCCCCGCGTCCGGGGACAATCTGCGTTGGGATCCTAATTCTCTGCGGGGTAAGATCATTGTGATCGATCCAGGCCATGGCGGGGCGAATCCAGGTACACGAGGTGTAGGACCGCAACCTGAGAAGGATAATGTGCTGACTGTTGGTTGGGACCTAAAAAGCATGTTGGAGTATGCTGGCGCAAAAGTGATCATGACTCGGGATGGAGATTATTCCCCCGGCGGTCCCCAGGCAGATCAGCTAGAAGCCAGGGTGCGTATTGCAAACTCCACCGGAGCCCATGCCTTTGTATCCATTCACAATGACTGGAACAAAAACAGTGCCTTGACAGGGACAACAACCTATTTTTTCAGCCCTGATGGCCATCGGTTGGGGTCTTCTTTGCAGAGAGGTGTCACTGGAGAGTTACGTACTAAAGACCTTGGGGTAAGATGGGCGAATTATTACGTGTTAAAAAACACCGCTATGCCAGCGGCCCTAGTGGAGTTAGGCTTTCTCAGCAACAAACAAGAAGCCCGCCTGCTATCTACCCGTTCATACCAAACAAAAGCCGCCACCGGCATCTATCATGGTCTAGTTGAGTACTTCTCCAATATCTAGAAAGGCATACAGCATCCAGTGAGAGGCGGGATGAAGTACCTCTTTTTGAGGGCGTAAAGATTGCTAGACCTTGCCCTGGCCACGGTTTCAGTGCCGGGGAGTGTTAATTTGGGTATCTTTCTGCTATAATTGACACGTGCTTAGAACGCTTAAGGTGAATAGTCTCCACCTTGGGGGGTGCTATATCCCATGGACAAAAAGACTTTGCATATCTTAGAATTTGATAAGGTTCGGCAGCAGCTAGCTTCTCATACTGCCTTTACTTTAGGGCGAGAGCGGGCTCTTTGGATGGAACCTACAACTGACCTTGCCGTGATTGAGTTGCGTCAAGGAGAGACAGCAGAAGCCTTAGCCTTAGTTAATAGAGAAGGCGGGTTGCCTTTAGGGGGAGTGCGGGATATCCGCCAACTGTTACGGAGAGCGGAGATGGGATCGCTCTTGTCGCCCCAGGATCTACTAGATATTGCCTCCACCTTGTATGGTACAAGTCAGGCCCATCGTTATTTGCGGGAAAAGGCCCAAGATGCATCACAATTAGCTGAGTTAGCCAACAGGCTTCAGCCAGCTTTGCCCTTGCGGGAGCGGATAGAGACTTGCATCGGTGATGATGGGGAGATATTGGATTCAGCCAGTGATGCCCTCCGCTCCATTAGAAATCGTATGCACAGCCTACAAGGCAGGATTAGGGACAGATTGGACTCCGTTATCCATAGTGTACGTTATCAGAAGGTATTGCAGGATGCCATTATCACATTGCGGAATGGTCGATATGTTGTACCTGTAAAGGCTGAATTTAAAGGGCTCTTGCCCGGTATTGTCCATGATCAATCAGGTTCAGGGGCAACGCTTTTCGTAGAACCCCAATCTGTAGTCGAGATCAATAATCAGTTGCGTCAGCTCGAAGCAGAGGAAGGCGAAGAGATTGAGAGGATCTTGCGTCAGCTTACCTTTGCTGTTGGCAACCAAGCCAGGGAACTACTTATCTCTGTGGAGACCCTAGGACGGTTGGATTTTATTTTTGCCAAGGCCTATCTAGCAGCCCAGCAAAGAGCCATCCGCCCAAGGCTACGTACCGATGGATACCTAGATATTCGTGGGGGAAGACACCCTTTGCTTAAGGGCGAGGTTGTGCCCTTAGATATTTGGTTGGGAAAAGAGTTTGATACCTTAGTCATCACCGGCCCTAATACCGGTGGTAAGACGGTGGCTTTGAAGACCGTAGGTTTGTTAACTCTTATGTGCCAAGCGGGTCTTCACGTTCCTTGTGATGAGGGCACTGAGATAAATATATTCGAGCAGATATTTGCTGATATTGGAGATGAGCAGAGTATAGAGCAAAGCTTGAGCACATTCTCTTCTCACATGGCAAATATAGTGCGTATTCTAGATGAGGTCCATGATAATTCATTAGTTCTACTAGATGAGCTAGGAGCCGGGACCGATCCAACAGAAGGGGCAGCACTAGCCATGGCTTTGCTGAAGTGGTTTCATAGTCGGGGCTGTCGCACTATTGCCACTACCCATTATTCAGAGCTGAAGGCATTTGCCTACATGACGGAAGGGCTGGAAAATGCGTCTGTCCGATTTAATGTGGAGACACTCAGGCCCACATATGAATTGGAGATTGGTTTGCCAGGGCGAAGTAATGCCTTTGCCATTGCTAGTCGCTTAGGGCTTAGAGATGATGTGATTGACCTTGCCAAGGCCCACTTAACTCAGGAAGATATTCGCATTGATGATATGATTCAGGATATGGAGGAAAATCGGCGAAGGGCCATTCATGAACGAACGGTCGCCGAACGGACCCGTGTTCAAGTGGAATCTGAGAGGGAAAAATATGAGAAGAGTCTGGCGGAACTGGAGCGGGAAAAGGAAGAGATTCTGACCTTAGCCCGCCAGGAAGCGGCAGAGATATTTAAGCAAGCCAAGAGTGATGCAGATGAGTTGTTAGGACGGCTCCGTAATGCTGACAAGGCAGAGCGTGAGGAGATCGCCAGGGAGACTCGCACTATTCTTGAGGAGCAAAGACAATCCCTAGTTGCGGCCAAACCGCCAAAGATTCCTAAACCAAGACCTGCCCTGCCTCGGGCATTGACTCCGGGTAGCTCGGTTTATCTTCATAAATTGAAGCAGAAGGGTCGAATTTTGGAGCTAACCACAGGAGGCGAGGCATTGGTGCAGGTGGGTGTTTTGCGGGTTACGCTCCCCACGGATGAGCTAACCTTGACTGATGATAGTGTTAGTCGGGAGCGCTCCCGCAGTACCTTGCATCTGCAAACCAGCAAAGCTGCGGCCATCTCCAGCGAACTGGATTTGAGGGGTATGACTGTTGAGGAAGCAACTAATACGGTGGATAAGTATCTTGACGATGCATTGCTAGCGGGTTTGCCTAGGTGCCGACTGATCCATGGCAAAGGCACGGGGGCATTGCGGCAAGCTGTTCGTTCGCAACTAGAAGCTCATCCCCATGTTAAAGCTTTACGCTTAGGTGGACCTAGTGATGGGGGCGATGGGGTAACGGTAGCAGAGTTAGGGTAACAAGGGTGTTGGATTCATACCACCCTTTGATTAGCCTGGGAAAGGGGGAGTGAAGATGGCAGGTGTGTTTTCGGGGCGTGGGCGTCGATTACTGATCGTTTCTGTTTTTATTTTCTGTATTCTAGTCGGCGCGGGCTTTGGTATCTTGGCCGGGTTCCTCAAGAGTGCTCCTTCCTTGTCTGAAGTGGAGTTTTCGCCGAAGCTGACGAGCTATGTATATGATGCTAACGGTGAGGTGCTAACAAAACTCTACAAAGAGCATCGGGTGAAGGTTGGGATTGAGCAGATCCCTCTACATCTGCGTCAGGCAGTATTGGCAGCGGAAGATGATGGGTTTTACGAGCATCATGGCATAGATTTCACTTCAATTGCCAGAGCCATATTGGTAGATATTCGGGCAAGGGCCAAAGTGCAAGGTGCCAGTACTATTACTCAGCAACTGGCTAGAACTGCCTTTCTCACTCAGAAAAAATTATGGTCACGGAAATTGCAGGAGATACTATGGGCTATTCAGATCGAGCGGAAATACTCCAAAGATGAGATTTTCGAGGCCTACCTTAATTTGGTCAATTTCGGTCATGGAACCTACGGAGCACAGGCGGCGGCAGAACTCTATTTTGGCAAGAACGTGGAGGATATTACTCTTGCAGAGGCTGCACTACTTGCGGCGACACCCAATAGCCCTGTATATCTTAGTCCGATCTCCTATCCGGATGCCGCCATGCGGCGTCGCAATTGGATTTTGGGCCGTATGGCATATCTAGGATATATTACTGAGGAAGAAGCACAAGCTGCCAAGGAGACCCCAATTCAGCTAGTGCAGCGTCAGCCTCGGGAGCGAATTGCACCGTATTTTATTGACTATGTTGTGCAAGAGCTCCTAGAGCGATATGGTGAGGAGATGGTATTTGGTGGAGGCCTTGAGATCCATACTTCACTAGACATGAATATGCAGCGCATAGCCGAAGAGGAGCTTCTTAAGGGGTTACCCACGGGCCCGGTGGACAAAAACGGCCTTCAGCAGCCACAAGGGGCATTAGTCGCCATCGATGTGGAAACAGGTTATATTCGGGCAATGGTAGGGGGCAGAGGTGACGATAAGTTTAACCGTGCGGTATTGGCGAGACGTCAGCCAGGTTCTGCAATGAAGCCCTTCATATATACAGTTGCTCTAGAACAGGGTTACACTCCCGCCACGGTCATCGTTGATGAACCTATAGAATATGTGATGGCTACCGGGGAGAAGTGGGCACCACAGAACTATCATAGAGATCATAGGGGACCACTTACTCTGAGGGATGCCTTGAAGGACTCCATTAATATTGTGGCTGTCAAACTCCTTGATCAGGTGGGCATCAAAAACGTTGTTCAACTAGCCAAAGATATGGGGATTACCACCTTGGTGGAGGAAGGAAGATATAACGATCTTGGTTTGGCGCCTTTGGCATTAGGGGGCCTTACCCGGGGGACATCTGTGTTAGAGATGACTTCTGCCTATGGCGTCTATGCCAATCAAGGGGTGTGGGTAGCTCCAACGGCCATTACCAAAGTTGTTGATTCCAATGGGGATATCCTAGAAGAGCACAAGCCTCGACGGCGTCAGGTTTTGAGTGAGCAGACAGCTTATCTCATGAATGACATGCTGCGGGGAGTCATAGAGAATGGCACAGGTAAGCAAGCTAGAATCGGGCGACCGGCGGCTGGCAAGACAGGTACAGCCCAAAGCTACACAAATGGCTGGTTTATCGGCTATACGCCTAGTCTTGTGGCTACAGTATGGATGGGTGATGATGAGCAGAACCAAGAGATGGTATACAAGGGTGTGCGCTATGGCAGTTGGAACGCAGCCGATATTTGGGGCAAGTTCATGAAACGGGCTCTGCAAGACCAACCTATTGAGGATTTTGCTAAGCCAGATGGCATCGTAGACAGCGTCCTAATTGATACCAAGACAGGCCTATTGGCCCGCAAGAATGGTACCATCCCTGAAGCGGAACTGCGTTACGAGTCGTTTATTGCGGGAACCGAACCAAAGGAATACTCACCCCGTGCCAAGACGCTTATGGATCATCTCAAAGACATATTTCTTGGGCACCCCGAGCAAGATGACGTGAAGCCTAAGCCAAGTCCTGATACTGGCCCTAGCCCTGAACCCAGCCCTAGCCTTGGTCTTGAGCTACTATCACCTTCGCCTGAGTCAGGGGATGGGATGAAGGATTCCGGTTCTTCGAAGCCCAAAGGGCTGGAGCAGAGTTCTCCTGAGGGCTATGACAGTCAAGTAGTGGAGGAGCCCAGGACAGAATATAAAGAACCAGATGGAGCAGCTGAAGATGCCAAAAAAGCACTACAAGAGCTTAAAGACGCCTTTGGCTTATGATGTGGGTTGGGGGCATTATTGGGGAGCGGGAGCTTAGACGATTTTCGCTGAAGCTTGCAACACGTTGCCATTGTCTTGGCAATGTGCTAGAATCTAAAGCAAAGTTGCATAGTCAAAAACGCTATGATGAAGAGAGTAGCATTGGTACTAGGCCTCAGAGAGTCGGTGGTTGGTGAGAACCGATGGCCGGGCAATGTGAAGTACACTAAGGAGCTTTCCTACTGAACAGGGTGTCCTCAGTGGATGCCAGTAGGTAGGGACGGTGGCCGCCGTTATCGGCTTAAGCGAAGTGATCTTTGCAGGTGCAAGTGAGGACCTGGATGGGTTGCTTAACTAGGGTGGTACCGCGGGAACCTCTCGTCCCTAAAGGATGAGAGGTTTTTTGGATCTTGTTTTTGAGAAGAAGGGAGCAGAAACATGTTGAGACAGGGCATATCACTGGAAGAAGAACTTGCACTACTAAAACGGGGAACAGAAGAAATCTTCCCCGAAGAAGAATTGGTGGAAAAGTTGAAAAAGTCCCGCCGGACAGGTAAGCCCCTCAAGGTGAAGCTTGGCGTGGATCCCACCGGGGCTGACCTTCACCTAGGGCATGTTATACCAGTGTTGAAATTGAGGCAGTTCCAGGAGCTTGGCCATGAAGCCATCTTGATTATTGGTGACTACACTGCCATGGTGGGGGATCCGTCTGGCAGGGACAAGACAAGACCACAGCTCACCCACGAACAGGTGCTTGAAAACTGCCGGACTTACGAGGAGCAAATTGCCGGGATTCTTGATCCTGAGAAAACCCGAGTGGTCTACAATGGAGAGTGGCTCAGCAAGATGACTTTCCAGGACGTGATTAGACTCATGTCCCAGATGACATTAGCCCAGATGATGGAACGCGAGGATTTCTCCAACCGCTTTCAGAATCAGATTCCTTTGAGCCTCCATGAGATGATTTATCCTCTGATGCAGGGGTATGATTCTGTGGCCATTGAAGCTGATGTGGAACTGGGTGGCATCGATCAGAAGTTCAACATCCTCGTGGGAAGAGATTTACAGAGGAACCAAGGTATAGAACCCCAGGTCGGGGTCTGTAATCCACTTTTGCTCGGCCTTGATGGCAAAGAAAAAATGAGCAAGAGCCTGGGTAACTACATTGGGATTAAGGAGCCGGCCAGTGAGATGTATGGCAAAACTATGTCACTGCCCGATGAGCAGATGATGATGTACTTTGAGTTAGTCACTACAGTGCCCATGGAAGAGCTTAGGCAAATGGAGTATGAACTTGAAAGTGGCCAGGTACACCCTAGAGACGCTAAGCGGTATCTAGCTAGGAAGATAGTCGAGCGTTTTCACGATGCTGACGCTGCATTAGCGGCAGAAGCTGAATTTGATCGGGTTTTTAAGGAAAACCAGATACCGGAAGACATTCCTGAAATCGAGCTATCCTTGGATGATCTAGAGGATGGCAAGATCTGGTTACCTAGATTGCTGGCACAGGCGGGGTTAGTCTCGTCAAACGGGGAAGGGCGGCGCCTTATCCAGCAAGGAGGCGTGAGGATTGATGGCGAGATCGTGGATGATCCTGAGCTAGATTGGTTAGCCAAGTCAGGTACAGTTGTGCAGATTGGCAAACGTCGATTTGCTCGGGTTATCCTGTCATAGCTGGTATCATTAGAGCAAAAGATAAAAATCGTGGTGAAGTATATCGATGGCGACAGGTGAGGGGTCGGGACCTTGCCTGCCGCCATTGGCCATATAATCTATGAAGATGGGCCAGGGGACATGAAAGCTAGCCATATTTGAATATATATGAGTATCCGGTATGGATGCCGGGGCTAGGTGGTGAGTCCGTGGTACAAAATCGGTGGCGTCCTGGGGTAAATAACCCAATGCCAAAGGGGTATTGGCAGGAACTTCGGGTGGTTTTGAGTTTGTTGCTTTTTTTCTTGATAGTCTCATCTGTTATTGCTTCATGGTATATTGATCTTCGTATTCGTCCAGTAGTGCAGCGCTGGGCAGAGCAGCGGGGAGTCAATATTGCCACCCGGGCGATCAACAATGCCATTCAATCCATTATGGTAGCAGGGATCGATTCCTCTCAACTAGTGCATTTCCAAAACGATGTGACCGGTCGCATTGTGGGAGTGAGTTTTGAGTGGGGAAGGATCAATGGTATTGTATCGAATCTAACCAATAGGATCCAAAGTGCCATCAATACCACCGCTAACGAGGAAATACCAGTACCCTTAGGGCAGCTGACAGGGATCGAGGTGTTGGCCGGCTACGGTCCCCCCATTCCAGTGAAAATCATCCCAGTAGGGGCAGTGGATACCATCCCCCGGATTGAGTTTCTGGAAAAGGGGATTAACCAGACATTCTACAGGATCTATCTAGATGTGAATACGACGGTGCGTATTGTTGTACCCCTAGTGGAAAAGGATATTCAGGTATCTAGCGCTGTACCTATCGTAGAGCAGTGGATCGTGGGCGATGTGCCCCAGGTCTATTTGAACTGGAAGCCAGATTTAAGAGAGCTAGAAAAAGGCATCTCCACTGGAGGCCTGTATTGACTATACTTACGATTCTTCCCAGAAAATATCAAGTGCAATCTCAACCGCCAGGGCTTTTTGAGCTTGACAGGGCTGTACCGTCATGGTATTATCATGAAGCCGCAGGGCAGTAACAAAAGCGTAACGGTTAAATCGGAAGCGAAAACGCGCTTGACATGATGAAACCGTGCTGGTATAATTACAACTTGCCGGGTGATTGAAGCCGGCGGCAGTAATAGAGCCCTTGAACCTTGAAAACTGAACAGCGTAATAAAAAGAAAGCTTGTGCAGCCAAAGTTTGAAAGCAAGCCAGAATCATGTCCCGGTA